>DASWER010000213.1:0-5920 GCA_036394655.1 Burkholderiales bacterium | reverse complement strand
CCGGCGCGCTGCTCGGCGAGCGCGGTCAGCTCCGGGATGGCGTCCTTCAGCTCGCGCGTGGTGAGCGCATGCGCCAGCTGGCGCTGCGTGAGCGGATTCCAGAACCCATCGGAGCACAGCAGCACCACGTCGTTCCTCGCGAGGCGCGCCGTGGCGATGGGATCGGGCCGCGGCAGCGCATAGCCGCCCAGGCATTGCAGCAGGCGGTTGCGCTCCGGGTGCGTAACGATCGCCTCCTCGCGGATGCGGCCTTCGTCGACCAGCTGCTGCACCACGGTGTGATCGCGCGTGCGATGCACGATGCGCCCCTGGCGGATGAGATAGAGGCGGCTGTCGCCGACGTGCATCCAGTAGGCCTGGCCGTCCTGCACTACGCAGGCCACGATCACGGTGCGCGGCGTATCGCTGAGCCCGCGCTGCTCCGCGTCGCGCAGGATCGCGGCGTGCCCGGCGGCGATGGCGCGCGCCATGAAACCGCCCGGATCGGCAAGCCGGGGCCGCGCCTCGCGCTCGAACGCCGCGCCGAGCAGGCTGACCGCGAGCGTCGCAGCAACCTCGCCATGCGGATGCCCGCCGAGACCATCGGCCACCGTCATCAGGACACAGGCCGAAGTCGACCAGCAGCCGATGCGGTCCTGGTTGATGCGGCGCGTGCCGAGGCGCGTTTCCTGGGCGACGGTGTACTTCATTTCGGCCCGATCCCTAGTGCGCCCTTGATCTGTCCGAAGAGCGGCGCGCGGCCCTTGCGCTCGGGTTCCTTCTCGCCGAGCAGCGCCTTTTGCAGCGCGAATACGCTCTGCGGGCGCTCGAGGTGATCCAGGCGCAGGCACCAGTCGACGATATCGAGCAGCACCGCCGAGTAGCTCTCCGACCAGGCGCGGCGTGCCGGCACCACCGCGTCTTTCTGCAGGCGCAGGTGCGCCGGCTGCGGCGCCGCACCGGCAAAGCAGGAGTAAACCGTCGCGCCCACCGAGTAGATGTCGGTCCACGGCCCGACCTCGGCGCGCCGCGCGTATTGCTCCGGCGCGGCGAAGCCCGGCGTGTAGGTCGGCGGCAGCTTCACGCCCTCGGCGGACAGCGTCTGGCGCGCGGCGCCGAAGTCGATCAGCAGCGGCGAGCCGTCGTTACGCAGATAGACGTTGGCCGGCTTGATGTCGAGATGCAGCAGCTTGCTGGTGTGCACCTCGCGCAGGCCGTTCAAGAGCTGCGCGAAAGTCGCGCGCACCCAGGTCTCGTCGAGCATGCCCTTGCGGCTCTCGATGTGCTTCTGCAGCGAGCGGCCGCGCTCGTAGCGCATCACCAGGTACACCGTCTCGTTGGCGCGGAAAAAATTCAACACGCGCACCACGTTGGGATGCGACAGGCCGGCGAGCGCGCGGCCCTCTTCGAAGAAACACTTCATGCCGTAGCGAAAGCGCGCGAGATCGGCGGGCGCGATCTTCGGCGCCGCGCCCGGCTCGCTGCGCAGCGCGAGCGTCGAGGGCAGGTATTCCTTGATCACCACCGGCGTGTCTTTTTCGTCGTGCGCGAGATAGACGATCGAAAAGCCGCCCGCGGCGAGCGTGCTCACGATGCGGTAATTCTCCAGGCGCGTGCCCGCGGGCAGCGCTTGATTGGCTTGCGACGGCATCTCCTCCTATGATAACGAATGATCCAGAGCATGACCGGTTATGCTGCGGCGTCGGCCGACACTGCACGCGGCACGCTGAGCGTCGAGCTGCGCTCGGTCAATGCCCGTTATCTCGACCTCCAGTTCCGCATCTCCGATGAGCTGCGCGCCCTGGAGCCGATGCTGCGCGAATTGATTGGCGCCCGCGTCTCGCGCGGCAAGCTCGACTGCCGCATGTTCCTGCACGACGCCGCCGGCGCCGCAGCCGGCGGCCGCCTGAACGCCGAGGCCCTGGCGCGCCTGCGCGAGCTCGCCCTGGAAGTGCAGCGGGCGATGCCGCAAGCCGCGCCGCTGAGCGTCGCCGATGTGCTGCGCTCGCCGGGCGTCATCGCCGAATCGCCGCTCAACGAGGACGAATCGCGGCGCCTCGCGGCCGAGCTTTGCCGCAAGGCGCTCGACGAGCTGGTGGCGTCGCGCACGCGCGAAGGCGCGAAGCTCGCGGCGGCGGTGGCTGAGCGCATCGCCGGGATGCGCCGGCGCCTGGAGCAGGTGACGCCGCTTGTGCCGCAGGCGATCGCGGCCTACCAAGCCAGGCTGGCAGAGCGGCTGCGCGAGGCGCTGGGCTCGGCCGATGATGACCGGGTCCGCGCCGAATTGGCGGTATTCGCGACCAAGGTGGACGTGGACGAAGAGCTCACGCGGCTGCGTGCGCACATGGACGAAGTGGAGCGCACGCTGAAAAAGGGCGGCGCCGCCGGCAAGCGCCTCGACTTCCTCGCGCAGGAGCTCAACCGCGAGGCGAACACGCTCGCCTCCAAGGCGGCGAGCCAGGAGATTTCGGATTGCGCGCTCGAGCTGAAGCTGCTCATCGAGCAGATGCGCGAGCAGGTGCAGAACATCGAATGACCCAAAAGGGGGGTGAAGGCCAAGGGACGCTGTTCGTCATTACGGCGCCCTCCGGGGCCGGCAAGACATCGCTCATCGACGCCGTGATGCGCGATGACCCGAGCCTGAAGATCTCCATCTCGTACACGACGCGTCCCCCGCGCCCGGGCGAGAAGGATGGCGTCGACTACCACTTCGTCGACGAGCCGACCTTCCGCAGGATGCGCGAGCGGGGCGAATTCCTCGAGAGCGCCGAAGTGCACGGCAACCACTACGGCACGGCGAAGCAGGTGATCCTGGACGCGGTGAAGCGCGGCGACGACCTGATCCTGGAGATCGACTGGCAGGGTGCGCAGCAGGTACGCGGCCTGTATCCCAAGTGCATCGGCATCTTCATCCTGCCGCCCTCGATCGAGGAGCTCGAGCGGCGCATGCGCGCGCGCGGCCAGGATGCCGATGCGGTGATCCGCCGCCGGCTGGAGAATGCACGCGAAGAACTCTCGCACGCCGGCGAGTTCAAATACGCTATAATTAACAAAGACTTCGAAACCGCAAAGCGCGAGCTCGCGAACATCATCCAAGTCGAGCGCGCGAAAACCTGAAGAGACTGCCATGGCCCGCATTACCGTCGACGATTGCCTCAAACGGATTCCGAACCGCTTCCAGCTCACGCTGGCGGCGACTTATCGCGCGCGCCAGCTCAGCGCCGGCGCGAGCCCGCTGGTCGAACCGAACCGCGACAAATCGACCGTGATCGCGCTGCGCGAGATCGCGACCGGCAAGGTCGGCACCGAAGTCCTCAAGCGCAACGCGACGCCGCCGGGTCCATCCGGGCTGTAAAGCGTAGAAGCAAAGCGGGGTCGGTGTAACCTGACCCCATGGCAGCCGCAGCACCCCTCATCCGCGACACCGAGCGCTTCGGTTATCTGAAGCCGAAGGACGTGGCGCGCCTGGAAGAAGCGTATCGCTTCTCCGAGGCGGCGCACGCCGGGCAGACGCGCCAGTCGGGCGAGCCGTATATCTCGCATCCGCTCGCCGTGGCCGAGATCCTGGCGGACTGGCACCTCGACGGCCAGACGCTGATGGCCGCGCTGTTGCACGACGTCACGGAGGACACCTCGGTCACCAAGGACGAGATCTCCGACACCTTCGGCAAGCCGGTGGCGGAGCTGGTCGACGGCGTCTCCAAGCTCGACAAGATCGAGTTCCAGTCGGCCGAGCACGTGCAGGCCGAGAACTTCCGCAAGATGCTGCTCGCGATGGCGCGCGACGTGCGCGTCATCCTGATCAAGCTCGCCGATCGCCTCCACAACATGCGCACCCTGGGCGCGGTCGCCCCGGCGAAGCGCCGGCGCATCGCGCGCGAGACGATGGAGATCTACGCCCCGATCGCCAACCGCCTCGGGCTGAACGCGCTCTACCACGAGCTGCAGGAGCTCGCGTTCGCGCACATGTTCCCGGTGCGCTACAAGGTGCTCGCCAAGGCGACCAAGGCGGCGCGCGGCAACCGCCGCGAAATGATCAGCCGCACGCTCGAGGCGGTGAAGAAGAAGCTCGCCGACAGCGGCATCGAGGCCGCGGTGCAGGGCCGCGAGAAGCACGTCTTCTCCACCTACCGCAAGATGATCGAGAAGCACCTCAGCTTCTCGGAGGTGCACGACATCTTCGGCGTGCGCGTCGTGGTCAAGGACGTGCCGACCTGCTACCTCGCGATGGGCGCGCTGCACGGGCTGTACAAGCCGATCCCCGGAAAATTCAAGGACTACATCGCAATTCCCAAGGCGAATGGTTACCAGTCCATTCACACGGACCTCATTGGTCCCTACGGCGTGCCGGTCGAGGTGCAGGTGCGCACCGAGCAGATGCACCGCCTCGCCGAATCGGGCGTCGCCTCGCACTGGCTCTACAAGGACGAGACCGACAAGCTCTCCGACCTGCAGAAGCAGACGCACCGCTGGCTGCAGTCGCTGCTCGAGATCCAGCACCAGTCGGGCGACCCGCAGGAATTCCTCGAGCACGTGAAAGTCGACCTGTTCCCGGATGAGGTCTACGTGTTCACGCCGAAGGGGAAGATCCTTTCATTGCCGCGCGGCGCCACCACCGTCGACTTTGCCTACGCGGTGCACACCGACATCGGCAACCGCTGCGTCGCGGCGAAGGTGAACGGCGAGCTGGTGGCGCTGCGCCAGGAGCTGCGCAACGGCGACCGCGTCGAGATCATCACCGCGAGCCACGCCAAGCCCAATCCCGGCTGGCTGCAGTACGTGCGCACCGGCAAGGCGCGCTCGAACATCCGCCATTTCCTGAAGACCATGCAGTACGAGGAGTCGGCGGGCCTGGGCGAGCGGCTGCTCGATCAGGCGCTGCGCGCGCTGAAGGGCTCGATCGCCGAACTTGACGACGCAAGCTGGGAACGGGTGGTGCGCGAAGGTGGCGCGCGCTCGAAGGAGGAGCTGCTCGCCGACATCGGCCTCGGCAAGCGCCTGCCCGCGGTCGTGGCCCGCAGGCTCCTGAAGAGAACCGACTCCAAGGAGGAAGCCAAGGCCTCGGTCACGATCCGCGGCACCGAGGGCATGGCGGTGCAGCTCGCCACCTGCTGCCGGCCGATTCCCGGCGACGCGATCGTCGGCTCGATCAAGAAGGGCCAGGGATTGGTGGTCCATCAGTCCGATTGCGCGAGCATCGTGCGCTCGCGCAAGAACGAGCCCGACCAGTGGCTCGACGTGGAATGGGATCCACGCACCAATCGCCTGTTCCAGACGGCGGTGCATGTGATGGTCGAGAACCAGCGCGGGGTGCTGGCGCGCGTCGCTTCGCGGATCGCCGAAGCCGGCTCCAACATCGATTCGATCGCCACCGAAGAGGACCGGGCGCTTTTCACCACCATGCACCTGGTGATCGAAGTGGCCAACCGCCAGCACCTTGCGCGCGTGATGCGTGCCCTGCGCCGGCTGCCCGACGTCAAGAAGCTCGCGCGAGCGAAAGAGTAGTCAGCGCAGCTGGATGGTCAGCAGGAAGTCGCCGCGCGCCACGTTGAGCGCGAGGCGGCCCGAGGCGCGCAGCGCCTTGGCGAGCTCCTCGGCCGTGGTGACGCGCCGCTGGTTGACGCCGATGATGAGGTCGCCCGCGCGGATGCCGTGGCCGAACGCCGGTGAACCCGGCTCGACCTTTGTGACGAGCAGCGCGCGATTCTTCCCGGGCAGGCCTTTGCGCTGCACCTCGGCGAGCGCCGCGCCGCCGAGCTCGGGCACCGACTGGCCGCCCGCGCTCTGCGACCTGTCGACCTCCGCGACGCGCGCCTTGATGACCTGCGTTTCCTTGTCGCGCTCGAGCTTGAGCTCGACGGTTTCTCCCGCCGGCACCACGCCGAGCCTTGCGCGCAGCTCGGCCGGGCCGCGCACCGGATGGCCGTTCAGCGCGGTGACC
>DASWER010000212.1:0-1925 GCA_036394655.1 Burkholderiales bacterium | reverse complement strand
GATTTCAGCGTCGGTCAGCTTCGACGTCATGGCAATGGGCGATAGGCGCGCGCGGTGCAGGATCTCGTCCGAGTACGCGTTGCCGATGCCGGAGAAGAGGTGCGGATTGGTGAGTGCGCGCTTGAGCGTGTGGTTCTCGCTTCGCAGTCGCCGGGCGAAGCTCGCCAGGTCGGCGTCAAAGACTTCTATGCCGCCGGGATCGAGGCCCTCGAGCGATGAAACGAGATGCAGCGAAGCGCGGCGCTTGGTGCCGGCTTCGGTGAAGGCGAGGGTGCCGTTATCGAACTCCAGCAGCGCGAGGGTGATGCGGCCTGGCGGCTTCGCCTTGGGATCGAGCCAGCGCAGGCGTCCCGCGATCATGAGATGCAGCACTAAGTACAGGGGCCCTTCCAGCTCGAAGACGATGCGCTTGCCCACGCGGCGCAGACCGATGACGCGCTTGCCTTCGGCGCTGGCGATCGGCGGCACCGCGGTACGCAGGATGAAGGGGTTCAGGAGCTTGACGCGCTCCAAGCGGTGGCCGAGCACGCGCGACTCCAGCGCTTCTATATAGACGGTGACATCCGGCAGCTCGGGCATGGGGCCGAGTTTAGCCGTGTACCAAGGTGGTGCGCGGAAGGTGCTGGTGCACCACGGCCGTGCTGGCCATGGTGCATTTCGGGGCGAAAAGCGCGGAATTCATTTGGCATGCTTGCTGCATATCGCGGGTGCCGAAAATCCCTGAGGGAGGTTCCGTGTCGGCTTTCAAGTGCACCTGCGGCGCGCATCACTCGCAAGAGGATCACGACCTGGACGACCGGCGGCTCCTCGAGGCCGCGGTCATGCGCGCGCTCATCCCGCAGGAGGCGGTGCGACGCAAGTTTCTGGCGGCCGTTGGTGCGTCTACGGCCAGTGCCGCACTGGGGGCGCTGTTTCCCTTCGGTGCGCTCGAAGCGCTGGCGCAGGAGAAGGGCAAGCCCGAGAAGCCCGAGCTCAAGATCGGCTTTATCCCGATCACCTGCGCGACGCCGCTCATCATGGCCGATCCGCTGGGCTTCTATCGCGAACAAGGGTTGAAAGTCTCGCTGATCAAGACCGCCGGCTGGGCGCTGATCCGCGACAAGATGCTCAATAAAGAACACGACGCGTCGCATTTCCTTTCGCCGATGCCGCTCGCGATCTCGATGGGCCTCGGCTCGGCGCAGCAGCCGATGCGCGTGATGACGGTGCAGAACATCAACGGCCAGGCGATCACGCTGCACGTCAAGCACAAGGACAAGCGCGACCCGAAGCAGTGGAAGGGCTTCAAGTTCGCCGTGCCGTTCGACTACTCGATGCACAACTTCCTGCTGCGCTACTACGTCGCCGAGGCCGGCCTCGACCCGGATACCGACATCCAGATCCGCGTCACGCCGCCGCCCGAGATGGTGGCGAACCTGCGCGCCGGCAACATCGACGGCTTCCTCGGTCCCGATCCCTTCAACCAGCGCGCGGTGTACGACGAGGTCGGCTTCATCCACCTGCTTTCCAAGGAGCTGTGGGACGGGCACCCGTGCTGCGCCTTCGGCACCTCGGACGCCTTCATCAAGGAGAACCCGAACACCTTCGCCGCGCTCTACCGCGCGGTGCTCACCGCGGCGCGCATGGCGCGCGAGGCGAAGAACCGGCCGCTGATCGCCAAGGTGATCTCGCCGCCGAATTACCTCAACCAGCCCGAGACCGTGATCGAGCAGGTGCTGACCGGCAAGTTCGCCGACGGCCTGGGCGCGGTGAAGAACGTGCCTGACCGCGCCGACTTCGATCCGTTCCCGTGGCAGTCGATGGCGGTGTGGATCCTCACGCAGATGAAGCGCTGGGGCTACGTCAAGGGCGACCTCGACTACAAGCAGATCGCCGAGCAGGTGTTCCTGGTCACCGACGCGAAGAAATACATGGCGCAACTCGAC
>DASWER010000211.1:0-13892 GCA_036394655.1 Burkholderiales bacterium | reverse complement strand
GCCGTGCGTGCTCGGCACCAGGATCAGGTTGTGGCCGTCGGGCGTGCTCTTCGCCACCACGCCCGCGGCGATGGTGCCGCTCGCGCCGCCGCGGTTCTCGACCACGAACGGCTTGCCGAGCTGCTCCGAGAGCTCGTTGGCCACCAGGCGCCCGATGATGTCGGTGGTGCCGCCGGGCGGGAAGCCGACCATGACGCGCACCGGCTGCGTCGGCCAGGATTGCGCCAGGGCAGCGAACGGCATGAGGAGCAGCAGCAGGAGAGAGCGGCGCATGGTCGCTATCATAGGACGGTGAAAAATTCCCAGGTCCCGAGGATGGCGCTGCGGCGTGCCGACCGATGCGCTCGAGCGCATGCTGGTGGGCGAGGAGGAAATACCGCAGCCGCTCTTCACACAAGCCCTGGGCCTCTTGCTCGAGGCCACCGCGGCAATAGAACCTTTGCCTGCCGATCCGGCGTGCTACATTTCCGGCCGCAGGATATCGAGACAGTGAAACGCCCACCCCTTGAACATCGTGCCCGAAGCGAAGCTCGGAATGCCTCGCACCAACGCTGCATCTTTTCAGTAGAGGGAAGGACATGGCTACAGGCACCGTGAAGTGGTTCAACGACTCGAAGGGCTTCGGCTTCATCACGCCGGACGGCGGCGGCAAGGATCTCTTCGCTCACCACAGCTCGATCCAGGGCACGGGCTTCAAATCGCTGAAAGAGGGCCAGAAGGTCTCTTTCGACGTGACGCAGGGCCAGAAGGGCCCGGCCGCGGCGAATATCAAGCCGCTGTAAAGCTGCACGTGCGGTAGGCTCTCCCCGCTAGCACAACGGGGAGAGAGAAATGAGCTTGCATGATCGCCGGCGTTTCGTCGCCGGCATGGGCGCTGCCTTCGCTGCGGGATTGCTGAGCACGGCGGTCCGGGCGGCGATGGGGCCCGAGGACAAGTACGACCTCGTCATCAAGGGCGGCGAGCTCCTCGACCCGAGCCAGAACCTGCGCGCGAAGCGCGACATCGGCATGCGCTTCGGGCTGATCGAAGCGCTCGAGGCGGACATCCCGGCGGCACGCGCGCTGCGCGTGCTCGATGCCTCAGGGCGCCTGGTGCTGCCCGGCCTCGTCGATCTGCACTCGCACGTCTATCCCTACGGCTCGGCGATCGGCATCCCGGCCGACGAGCTGGTGCAGTACCAGGGAACCACCACCATGGTCTCAGCGGGCGACGCGGGCGCGAACAACTTCGCCGCCTTCCGCCGCTACGTGCGCGCGCAGACGCGCACGCGGCTCTATGCCTTCGTGCACATCGCGAACATCGGGCTGTCCGGCTTCCCCGAGCCCGAGCTCTATCACCTGGGCTTCGCCATTCCGGAGGTCGCGGGCAAGACCGTGGCGGAGAACGCCGACATCGCGCTCGGCGTGAAGGTGCGCATGTCGGAGAACGTGATCAACCAGGCCGGCATCGAGCCGCTCAAGCGCGCGATCCGCGCCTGCGAGATCGCGGGCGGCGGCGCGCGCATCATGTGCCACATCGGCGGCGTCGCCACGCCGAGCCTGATGGGCGAGATCCTCAACACGCTGCGCGCGGGCGACATCCTCACGCATTGCTTCTCCGGGGCGCCGAACAATGCCGGCAGATTCACCAACATCGTGCAGGATGGAAAACTGATGCCGGAGGCGCTGGCGGCGAAGAAGCGCGGCGTGATCTTCGACATCGGCCACGGCGGCGGCAGCTTCGACTTCACGGTCGCGGAAGCCGCGATGCAGCAGGGCACGATGCCCGACACCATCTCGTCGGACATCCACGTCTTCTCCGGCAACTCGCCGGGCATGCCTTACCTCACCTGGGTGATGAGCAAGTTCATGGCGCTCGGTTTCACGCTCGAGCAGGTGGTGCGCATGGCGACCAGCGTGCCCGCCGGCATCATCAACCGCATGCCGAAGCTCGGCACGCTGCAGGTCGGCGCGCCGGCGGATGCGACCATGGTCGAGCTGGTGCAGGGCCCGGTCGAGTTCCTCGACACGCGCAACAACAAGCGCTCGGGCAAGGCCTACATCAGGCCGGTGCAGTCGGTGCTCGCCGGCGTGCCGTTCGGCCGGCCGTACAACGCGCCATTCTCGGTGCGCTGATGAACCGTGCGACGGCTAGCCTTTAGCCCTGCCCAACCACCCGGAGAACCATTTCCGAAAGAGCGGAAAGAGGGCTGCCAAGGGCACGATGATCGCCACCTGCATCCAGTCGATCATGTCTTCCCCCGCTACCGGATCGAGACGCTCCAGAACGTAGAACAGGACCAGCCAAACGGTCCCCAGAGCCCAAACCGCCAAAGCGGTTGCTGGCGCGATGTTCAATCAATCCCCCTGAAACGGTCTTAGTTGTTCTCGTCGGCGGTCGTTTCGCCCGCCGTGGTACGCCAAAATAATATCGTGTTTTTTTGACGGCCGGCTCAGTGGCCGGGGGCTTCTAGTAACAATACTCCGGCCGAACGTAGCACTTGAACTCCACCACGTTGCCCGAGGGATCGACCACCATGAAGGTTTGATGCTCGTGAGCGCTGTCAGGGAATCGAACTGCGGGGCGCACCAGGAATTCGATGCCCAGTTGCTCGAGATGATCTTTCAGCCTGGAAAAATCTTCCATGTGCAACAAGGTAAGGCCGTGATGCCGGGGGTAGGCGCGCGGATTGGGCGCGATCGTACGCCGCTCCAGGTGACACACCAGTTGCAGCACGCCGCCGAAGCTGAACGTGACGCGGTCCTTGAGGATACGCACGGGCTGTGCCCCGAGGACTTCCGCGTACCAGCGGGCAGCCTCCTCGAGGTCGCGGCACGGCACGGCGATGTGCGCGATATAACGTCCCGTCGTGATCGGGGTGTTGTCCAGCAGGCCGGCGGCGGGCTTGAACTGCGTGCTGCCCAGCTCGGCTACGGCTTGTTCAGCGCCCACGGTGGTCAGTTCGCGACGATCTTCGCGTCGCGGATGACTTCGGCCCACTTGCGCAGCTCGCCTTTTACCACCCGGTCGAGCTCTTCGGGCGTGGAGCCCACGGGGTCGCCACCCTGCTCGAGCAGCTTGTGCTTCACGTCCGGCAGCTGGATCACGCGCGCGATCTCTTTCTGCATTCGCGCCACGATCGCCGGGGGCGTCTTCGCCGGCGCGAACATCGCGTACCAGGAATCGACCTCGTAGTCCGGAATTTTCAGAGCCTCGGCGACCGTGGGAATCTCGGGCGCGCCAGGGTTGCGCCTGATGGTGGTCACCGCCAATGCGCGCAGCTTGCCGGCTCGCACGAGCGACATGGCCGCCGGCATGGTGACGATCAGCAATGGCACCTGCCCACCCAGCGTGTCGGTGACTGCCGGCCCGCCGCCCTTGTACGGGACATGGACGATGTCGATCCCGGTCCTCAGCATCAGCAGCTCGCCGGCGATGTGCGACGGCGTGCCATTGCCGACCGAGGCGAAATGCAGGCCGCCCGGATCTGCCTTGGCCATCGCCACGAGGTCCGCCATGCTCTCGATATGCGCGCCGGGATAGGCCGCGATCAGCTGCGGCACGCTGACGACCAGGCTGACCGGGGTGAAATCGCGCTCGATGTCAAAACTGAGCTTGTAGAGCAGCGGGTTGATGGTGTGCGAAGAGAGCGTGAACAGGAAGGTATAACCGTCGGGCGCGGATTTCGCCGCTGCCTCGGTGCCGAGCGCACCGCCGGCGCCGCCGCGGTTCTCGATGAGAATCGGTTGTCCGAGCGCCTCCGACAGGCGGTTCTGCACGAGGCGCGCGATGACGTCGGTCCCCCCGCCCGGCGGGTACGGCACGATGAAGCGCACCGGCTTTGCCGGCCAGTCCTGCGCCGACGCCGCGATCGCGGCGCACAAACCCAGCACGAGAACCATCGTCTTCTTCATCACAGTCTCCCTTTACGCTTTGCTGGCAGCCAGCAATTCGAATTCCGCGGTCAGCGCGGTCTGAACGGAGGTATGTTCGGTCTCGATTTTCGCCAGGATCTTGCGCGCTGCGTCGGTGTCGGCGCGGCGCGCCGATGCCTCGAGGTCCTCGCAATACCGGCTCAACATGCTTGCGCCGAGGTTTGCGCTGCACGATTTGAGCGAGTGAGCGGAGCGCTCGATCTGCCGCGCATCGCCGGCACCGGCGGCGTGCTTCAGTTTTTGTATCAGCTTCGGCGACTCGACCAGATAAAGATTGATCACGCGGGCAAGCATTTCGGGCTTGCCATTCGTCAGCACGTTGCTTAACTGATCGAGCACCTGCCGATCCAGAACCTCGGCGGCTTTCGCGGTCGCGCGCGCTGCGAGCTCGGCGGCCTGCGACTGCGTGGACGCGGCTTGCGGCATCCAGCGCTCCAGCATCTCCAGGATGCTCTGCTTGCTGAAGGGCTTGCTCAGATGATCGTCCATGCCGGCGTTCAGACATTGCTCACGATCGTGCGCCATGGCATTGGCAGTCAGGGCGATGATCGTCACGCGCTTGCCCGTCGCAGACTGCTCCAGCCTGCGGATTTCCATCGTGGCCTCGAAGCCGTCCATCTCGGGCATGTGGCAGTCCATCAAAATGAGCTCGAAGGCGCCCTGCGCGTGGGCCTCGAGCGCTTCCCTGCCATTGTTGGCGACGGCCACGCTGTAGCCGTGGATCTGCAAGATGCCGAGCGCAACCTGCTGGTTAATGAGATTGTCTTCCACCAGCAAAATATTGCCGCGCATCCCGCTCGGAGCCTGGCTCGCCGCTGCGGGCAGCGCCGGCGCGCTGACAGCCTCCTGCGGCCGGCCGGCCATGATGTTGACCAGGCATTCGTAGAGCACCGTCTGACGCACCGGCTTGATGAGGCAGGCGTCGAAGCACGCGTCGCGCGGGTCCTCGACATCCAAATGCCGGCGGGTCAGCATCACCAGCCGCACTTTGGCGATGTCGGGGCGCGCCCTGACGCTGCGCGCCAGCTCGAGCGCCTCCGTGCCCGCCGGCCCGAGGTCGATGACCACAAGATCGTAGGGAGCATGGCGTGCCGTCGCCTGCGCCAGCAGGTTGATTGCCTGCGTCGGCGTTTCGGCCACCCGAATGCTCATTTCCCAATTGCTCATCTGCGCCTGGAGGATGCCGCGATTGACGGCGCTCGATTCGACGATCAGCGCCCGCACGCCCGTAAGCAAGCCGATCGGCACCGCAGACGGGTCGCCCAGCGGTTGCCCAGTTTGCTTTTCGAAGCGGGCGCTGAACCAGAACGTGGAGCCGGCGCCGAGCGCGGATTCGACATGAATGTTGCCGCCCATCATTTCCACCAGCTGCTTGCTGATGGCGAGGCCGAGGCCGGAGCCGCCGTGCTTGCGGGTGGTTGAGCCGTCGGCCTGGGCAAACTCCTCGAAGATGCGCGATTGCGCTGCCCGGCTGATGCCGGCACCGGTGTCGCTCACTTCGAAGCGCATCGCGACGTGCTTCACGGTCTCGTCGAGCTTGGCCACGCGGATCACGACCGCGCCTTGCTCGGTAAACTTGATCGCGTTGCCCACCAGATTGGTCAGTATCTGGCCCAGACGTAGCGAGTCCCCCTTGACGTGGGTCACCAGATCCGCGGGGATACTGCAGGCGAGCTCCAGTCCCTTGGCATGGGCGCGCTCGGCAAGCAGCTCCACCATGTCTTCGATCGTCTTGCGCAGGTCCATGTCGAGACTCTCGAGCTCGAGCTTTCCGGCCTCGATCTTGGAGAAGTCCAGCAGATCGTTGATGATGCCGAGCAGGTTCTGGCCCGAGCGCTGCACGGTCTCGGCGTACTTGCGTTGCGTGCTCGTGAGCCCGGTCTCCAGCAGGAGCTCGGTCATGCCCAGAACGCCGTTCATCGGCGTGCGGATCTCGTGGCTCATCCTGGCGAGGAACGAGCTTTTCGCCTGGCTTGCCGCTTCGGCCGCTTCGCGCGCCAGGCGCAGCGCGTCCTCGCTGCGCTTGTGCTGCGTGACATCGCGGGCTACGGCGATGCTGCCGACGCATTGGTTGATATCGTCGAGCAGGGGCGCGACGGCGACCTGAATGTCGATTGCCGCGCCGGTGCGCGTCACCGCTCTGGCGTCGTAGGAGAATTTGTGTCCCGCAAGCAGCCGCTGCCTGCGCGTTGTGCCCTCTTCGGTAGTCGACTCGCCCACGTTTAGCGCCCGCCCAACGGCGTCGGCCGGCGGGTAGCCGAACATGGCGGCGGCTCCGGAATTCCAGCTGGTAATGAAGCCGTCCAGATCCTTGGTCCAGATGGCTTCGCTGGACTGCTCGACGATCGTCGCCAGCAGCTTGTTCTTCGATTCGCTTTTGCCAAGCGAGGCGATCAGGTTCTCGGTGTTGTTGGCCATGTTGTTGAACGCCTCGGCAGCCAGGACCACTTCGGGCGCACCCTCGGGCTCGATGCGCACCGCATGGTCGCCTTGACTGAAACGGTTCGCGCCGTCGGCAAGCATGCGCAACGTTCCGAGATTGCCGCGGAATATCAGCCAGATGAATTGCAGCATGAGGAACAGCGTCACGGCGACGATCTGTACCTGCTTGACGAACTGTTGCCAAAGCCGGTTCTCGGCGTGGATCGCAGTTACGGTGGAAGCGAGCTTTCCATAGGCCACCCCGCCGGCCGTGACATCGACGCTTTGTTTGCCGTGCTCGATGGCGACAACCCGTGCGAACCACTCCGGCGCCTCGCGCTTAGTCTCCCGGTCCTCAGCGGCCAGTGTCTTGCCGTCCCGGTCGACCCACTCGAATCGGTCGACCTGGGCCCTCTTGACCTGCTGTTTCAGCAACTGGCGGATCGCCTCGTAGTCACCGACCAGCGCCTGATCGGCCACCAGCGGCGCGAGGAAGGCGAGCGTTTCAGTTTGCTCGCGCAGCAGCCGGGCAGAATGCTCGGTCGCCCCTTCGGCCACGAGGAGCGCGGTCTGCACGCCCCCCGCGGCGACGATCGCCGTGCCCACGGCAAGCATCAGCCGCGAAACCAATCCCCAATCCTTCCAGAACCCGAAGATGCGGATGTTTTTCATGTCGCTCACCCCATGTCTTCCGCGGCGGACTATTTGACCTGCGTCGCCCTGAAGAACTTGCGGTAGTTGTCGTATTCGCGGTTTTCGGCCGCGACGAAACCGAGCTCGCCGCCGCTTTTCAGCAATTCGGCACCCGCCTCGAGTATCTGGCGGCCTTCCGGGTCCTTGAGCATGTTGATCAAGGCGGCCCTGACTGCGGCCACTTTGTCCGCGGGTACCTTCGGATTGGCCATGATGCACAGATCCTGGTAGACCTCCGAAGTCCAGAGCGCGCGGTACTCGAACGATTCGCGCCGGGCGTAACGCGCCATGACCGAGCTGTTCACGCCGGCGGCCGCGATCTTGTTGACCTTCAGCTGGGCGGACGAGGCTTCCTGGTTGCCGGTGAACACGACTTGGATCTTCACCTTGGCTTTCAGGAGCGCGTCCATCGGCAGCCAGTAGCCGGCAAATCCGTCCGGCGATACGAACGCGACGTCCTTGCCGTTCAGGTCTTGCAGCGATTGAATCGGCGAATCCACCGGCACCACGATTTGCGAGCTGATGCCGGGGCCGGCGGGGCGCGCGATCACCTTGTAGCCGAGCCGGTCGCGTTCCGGAGTGAAGAAGTGATTGGTGTAGAGAAAGGCGTAGCCGCCCTTTTCGGCCATGGCGTTGCCGTCTTTGGCGGTCTTGGCCAGTTTCAGCTCCAGCGGCACGCCGCTCGTCCTGCTCACATGAGTGAGAATCGGATTCCAATATTGCGCGGTCAGCGCGATGCTGCGCTGGTTCAGGACGTAGAAGGCGTGCGCTTGCTGCGCAGCCACGCCCGGCGAATGCACGGCGAGCGCCGCGGCCAGCATGGTCGCCGCGCGCCGAATGATTGTCCGTATCATGAGCGTCTCCCCTGCCTCACATCGCCACTTTCAAGAACAACATCGAGCCGCTCAGCACGAGCAGCGCGCCCACCACTCTCAACATGCCTGCGCTGGTGATGTCCAGATGCACCCTGTTGCCGATCGACAGACCGAGCGCCATGGGAATCAGGCCGAGCACGTATGCGAGCTGGAGCTTGTCATCCAGGAGCAGGCCGGCGAACAGAAACAACGCCAGCCGGAATCCACCCTCCATGGCGAACAGCCAAGAAAACGTGGCACGCACTTCGCCTTTGTCCAGCAGCCGGCGCGACAGGTACATGATGTAGGGTGGACCGCCGGTGCCGAACAGCGCGCCGGCACCGCCTCCAGCCAGCCCTGCGGGGATCGCCCAAAAACGCGACAAGCGCCCCTCGGCTTGCAGGCCGAAAATGTTGCGAAATCCGAAGAACATCGTGAAGGCGCCCAGCGCCACCAGGATCGGCTTAGTCGGAAGGTTCAGCAAAGCTATGGCGCCGATGCTCGCGCCTATCATTCCGGCCGGCAGCAAGATCTTGATCTCGGCCCAATTCGCCTTCTTGTTGTTGGTGCTGCCCAGAACCACCGAGGCGGTGAAATCGAGCGCCAGCACCAGCGGAATCGCAAAATGCAGCGGCTGAGAAAGCGCGAGCAACGGCACCGAAATCAGGCCGGAGCCGAAACCCGTGATGCCGCGTATGAAATACGCGCTCATCAATATGCACATCACCAGGACGATGTCCGCCACGCCGGTTTCCCCCGATCAAAAGAATGTCGCGGCCGGCAGTATCACCTCGCCACCTCCCCGCAAACCCGATCGTAACCGAGTTTTGCAATTGCGCCTCCTATGTCTTTGGATATCAGGGAAAATGTCACTGTTGACACGAGCGCATAGGGAGCCCCATGGCAGCTGTCCTCGACCTGAAAATCCTGCCCCTCGGAAGCGGACTCTTCGGCGCCGAAGTCCAGGGCATCGATCTCGCCCGCGCGAGCCCCGTGCAGATCGATGCCATCAAGAACGCGTGGTACCGGCACGACGTGCTGTTGTTCCGAAAGCAGCGTTTGACCGACGACGACCTGTTGTCCTTCTCCAGGCATTTCGGCACGCTCGACTCGCCGCCGAACCAGGGCGCCGGACGCAAGTCCCCTCGCGGCTACCCCGAGATCTATATCGTTTCCAACGTACTCGATGAGAAGGGTGAACCGATCGGCGCGCTCGGCGATGGCGAAGCCGCTTGGCACACGGACATGAGCTACGCCGCGCAGCCGCCGGATGCGTCGATGCTGTATTCGCTCGAGATTCCGGCGGCGGGCGGCGATACCTGGTTCAGCAGCATGAAAGCGGCCCTGGCAAAAATGCCCAAGGCCCTGGTCGAGCGCATTCGCAACCTGGAGATCAAGCACGACGGCACCTACGATTCCGGCGGCTACGTGCGCAGGGGATTGACGCCGTCGAACGACCCTCGCACTTCAGTCGGTACGCCGCATCCCATGGTCATCGAGCATCCCGTATCGGGCGAAGCCGCGCTTTACCTCGGACGGCGGCGCAATGCGTACGTCATGGGGCTCGAGCTCGACGAATCGGAGCACCTGCTAGACGAGATCTGGTCGTTCGTGGAAACCGCCCTCTACCGGCATCAATGGGCGCTGGGCGATTTGGTCCTCTGGGACAACCGCACGACCATGCATCGGCGCGATGCGTTCGACGGCAAGGCGCGCCGGGTGATGCACCGCACGCAGATCAAAGGCTCCGGCGCGCCTATGCGCGCTTCAGCGCCTCGAGCGACTGCGCGATGATGCTGGCGCCATCATCGAATTTGCGCTTCGCTTCGACATAATCCCCGCGCTTGGCGCTGTTTTCGATCTCGCCGAACAGATCGCCCAGCGCCCGCGCGCCGAGCTGGAGGGATATGCCCTTCAGCGTGTGAGCGGCGCGCTCCGCACCCTTTGTATCCCCACAGGCGATGCAGTCGGAGAATGCGACGCCGAAACCCGCCAGGCTAGCTTCGAGCTTACGGACGAATTCGGAAAACATATCGTTCCGTCCGGTGGCGCGCTCAATGAGCCTGATCTGAGCGACGAGTTCGCCATCGAGCAATAGAGTTTCCATTTGTCCCATCCCCCCCCGGCTGCGCCGACAGCCGCTATGGTGTCTGACGAGAGCGCTTTCCGGTCAGTGGAATTATGCACGCCGGAGCAGACCGCTGGTCGGGCTGCATGACGTTCTAACGACTTCTTGCGCATACGACGGACGACAAATTCACGCGGCGGCGAGGCCCGGCGCGTGACCATCGGCAAGCTGGTGCTCGCGATGCCGAACGTGATGCTGCCGTCTCGTCGCTCGCCGCGCGCATCATCGAGGAATTCCTGGAGCGCCAGCCGGCGGAGCTCGAAGCAACTCCTTTGCACGGTTCTTGCGGTGTCATGTTGCGATGGCCACCACACCGCGAAAGGACGGCTATGAACCGCGCAATCAGTGCCGCATTTAGTGCAGCCCTCGCATGCATGCTCCTGCTCGGTGCAGGTGTCGCGCGCGCGCAGGATCTCGGCAAGCCGCTGCTGCTCGTCGCGACGCCAGACTTGCAGGGACCTTACGCGCACACGGCGATGCTCGTGGTGCCGTTGGGCGACAAGCATTTCGGTTTCATCCTGAACCGCGCGACGGGGGTGACGCTCGCGAGACTGTTTCCCGAGCACGCGCCGTCGGCGAAGGTGGTCGATCCGGTCTATCTCGGCGGCCCGGAGGTGCCGAATGCGCTGTTCGCGGTCACCAAGCGGGATCCGGGTCAGCCGTCGATGCATCTCTTCGGCAGCCTGTACATGACCAGCCACGCCGGCATCATCGACAGCATCATCGAGCAGACGCCGAACGACGCGCGCTATTTCGCCGGCTTCGTCGGCTGGATGCCCGAGGAGCTCGCCGGCGAGATCGAGCAGGGCTACTGGTACGTCGGCAAGGCCGACGAGTCGCTGGTGTTCCGCTCCGACACCTCGTCGCTATGGGAGGAGCTGGTGAAGCAGCTCGGCGAGGCCGAGCACGCTGCGGTTACTGGAGCTTCAATCCGCTCGTTCTGACGATCTCGCCGTACTTCTTCAGCTCGCTCTGCACGAAGCGGCCGAATTCCTGCGGCGTGGTGCGCACGACGTCGGAGCCTTGCTCGCCCATTTGCGCCTTCACTGAAGGCTGGCCCAGCACCTGCAGCACCTCGCGGTTGATGCGCGTCACGATCTCGCCGGGCGTGCCGGCGGGCGCGAAGAAGCCGCCCCACAGGCTGAAGTTGTATCCGGGGATGCCGAGCTCGGCGACGGTCGGCGTATCGGCCGCGCTGCCGGCGCGCTCGAGCGTGGTCACGGCGAGCAGGCGCACCTTGCCGCCCTTCACCTGCGGCGTCACGCCGGGCAGGCCGAGAAAGTAGGCGTCGAGCCGTCCGCCGATCAGGTCGAGCAATGCCGGTGCGGCGCCCTTGTACGGCACATGGATGAACTTCGTGCCGGTCTTGCTCATCAGCATCTCGAGCGCGAGATGCGCCGGCGTGCCGTTGCCCGAGCTCGCGAAGGAGAGCTTCCCCGGCTCGCGCCGCGCCGCCTCGAGGAAATTCTCGAACGAGGTGTAAGGCGACTGCGACGAGACGATGAAGCCGAGCGGCACGTTGTGGATCAGCACGATCGGCACGAAATCCGCCAGCGGATCGAAGCCCATGTCCTTCATGAGATGCGGGTTGATCCCCATCTCGCCGGTGTTGCCGTAGAGCAGCGTGTAGCCGTCGGGCGCGCTCTTCGCCACGATCTGCGCGGCGATGTTGCCGCTCGCACCGGGGCGGTTGTCGATCAGCACCGATTGCCCGAGCGCCGCGGTGAGCTTGTCGGTCATCATGCGGCCGAGGTTGTCGGAGGTGCCGCCGGTCGAGTAGCCGAGCACGATGCGGATCGGTTTCGACGGATAGCTGAGGGGGTAGCTCTGCGCCGCAGCAACCAGCGGCAGCGCAATCATGAGCAGCCATCCTGCGATACGGGAAACCATGGGCATCCTCCTGATGTAATGATATCGGCTCATGAGCGAGCTCGAGGTCGATGAACAAGGCCGGTATCTAAGCGGCGACATTCCGTACGGCTACGCGCTGTGGGGCGAGCGGCTGATCGAGGTACCCGCGGAGCTCGATGCCGCGGTCACGGCGATTCGCCTGGTCAAGCAGGGCAAGGAGTACGACGCGATCGCCGCAGCGGTGCGCCGCGACTATGGCGTCGAGCTGCCGCGCGCCAAGTTCGACGCGCTGATGAAGAGCGTGTATCGCCGCTACGGGCCGATCGTCTGATGCAGCTCGAGCTGAACGGCGAGACGCTGAACTACGTGAAGGAAGGCCGCGGCCCGGCGATCGTGTTCATCCATTTCATCGGCGGCTTCTCGGGCTCCTGGCGCCATCAGTTCGCCGCGCTCAAGGATCGCTACACCTGCATCGCCTTCGACACGCGCGGCTTCGGCTTCTCGACCTACAACGGCCGCTGGGATGCGGCCGCCGCGGCCGCCGACGTAAGGGCCGGCATGGAGGCGCTGGAGGTGGACCAGGCCCACATCGTCGCCTTCTCCATGGGCGGGCCGGTGGCGCTGACCTTCAACGCGCAATGGCCGCAGTGCGTGCGCTCGCTGATCCTGATCGACACCTTCGCCAAGAACCACACCCATTCGAAGGACCGCATCGCGGAATCCGAGAAGTGCCTGCGCTACATGTCGATGCGCGAGTACGCGCGGCAGTACGCCGCCACGCGCCTGCTTCCCACCACGCCGCTGTCGAAGTCGGACGAGCTGGTGTCGAGCATGTGCCTCTCCAACAAGCAGGCCTACATGGACGTGCTGCGCGGCATCCTGATCCCGGACTTCACCGAGCACTGCAGCAAGGTGAAGGCCCCCACTTTGGTGCTCTGCGGCCAGTTCGACCGCACCACCCCGGTGGACATGACCAGCGACCTGACCCGGCTGATAAGCAGGGCCGAGGAGCGCATCATCCCCACCGGCCACCTCGGCTCGTTCGACGACCCGGTCGGGTTCACCCAGCCGCTGGTGCAGTTCCTGGATGCCCAGCCACGCTAGGCGTGGTAGAGTGCGGTCCGCAGGATTTCAAGCAGTGAACGCCGACCTCCTATCGCCGCCAAAAGCGGTCCCTAGTCAAAGTCGATTCCCTTCCTGATCATCGTGCCCGCAAGCGAAGCTCGGTTAGCCTCGCGCAAAGTTAGGAATGAAAAGACATGGCTACAGGTACCGTAAAGTGGTTCAACGACGCGAAGGGTTTCGGGTTCATTACGCCGGATGACGGCGGCAAGGACCTGTTCGCCCATCACAGCTCGATCCAAGGGTCGGGCTACAAATCGCTGAAAGAGGGCCAGAAGGTCTCTTTCGACGTGACGCAAGGGCAGAAGGGCCCGGCCGCGGCCAACGTAAAGCCGCTGTAATCGCCTTTCAACCTCGGAAAAGCTGGCTTCGGCCAGCTTTTTCTTTTCCAGGACACTTCGTGTGATCGTCGCTTCCGGCATCGCCATGCAGTTCGGGGCCAAGCCCCTGTTCGAAAACGTCAACGTCAAGTTCGGCGGCGGCAACCGCTACGGCCTGATCGGGGCCAACGGCTGCGGCAAGTCGACCTTCATGAAGATCCTCGGCGGCGATCTCGAGCCCACCGCGGGCTCGGTGGCGATCGATTCGGTCGAGCGCGTCGGCAAGCTGCGCCAGGACCAGTTCGCCTTCGAGACCGAGCGCGTGCTCGACGTGGTACTGATGGGCCACAACGAGATGTGGCTGGCGGCGCGCGAGCGCGACGCGATCTACGCCAACCCGGAATCGACCGAGGCCGACTTCATGCGCGCGGCCGACTTCGAGGCGAAGTACGCCGAGTACGGCGGCTACACCGCCGAGGCGCGCGCCGCGACGCTGCTGCTCGGCCTGGGCGTGCCGGCGGCGCAGCACGAGGGGCCGATGAGCGCGGTGGCGCCCGGCTGGAAGCTGCGCGTGCTGCTGGCGCAGGC
>DASWER010000210.1:0-4260 GCA_036394655.1 Burkholderiales bacterium | reverse complement strand
TCGCGGCGCGCGCGCCGCTCGGCGCGACAAACGACGCCACCGGCACCGGCGAGGCGAGGATCGCCTTGATGATCTCGCGCATCGAGGTGTCGAGCCCGCCCGGCGTGTCGATGCGCAGGATGACGAGCTGCGTGCCGTCGGTAGCGGCGCGCTCGATGGCGCGGCGCACGAAGTCCGCGCTTGCCGGCCCGATCGCACCTTCCAGCGGCACCACCGCGACCGCCGCCCCCAGGGCTTGGCTGGCCCACAACAGCGCTCCGAGCAGGGCGAGGCGCATCGCCGGGGTAGCGTAGCGCTTTTCATGACGCCCCGTGCGCCCCAGTAGTTTCCCCGCTAGTCCTTTTGACTCAGCAAGCGACCACGCCGATGTCTTGTCGCGGTGCCAAGCTAAGGTATGCTGGACCAAGCCGCGCAGATTCGTAGCTATTTCGACGCGACCGCC
Source organism: Burkholderiales bacterium (assembly GCA_036394655.1). Taxonomy (GTDB): domain Bacteria; phylum Pseudomonadota; class Gammaproteobacteria; order Burkholderiales; family SG8-39; genus SCGC-AG-212-J23. The sequence goes on along the minus strand of DASWER010000210.1, from coordinate 3,818 downwards.
GAGCACTATGCGCGCGAGCGGGAACATGAGTTCTCGTTCAGCACGCAGCGGTGCATCGCCTTGGAGCTCTTGCCGGGGCGCATCGAGCGTGTGCTCGACATTGGCTGCGGTCCGGCGGTGATGGCCGACGCGCTGCTCAGCCGCGCAGATGAGTTCTGGGGCATCGACCTCAGCGCGCAGATGATCGCGCATGGCCGCGCACGCATGGCCAACCACCCCCATGGCCACCGCTGCCATCTCGCGGTCGCCGATGCCGAAGCCACCAGCTTCACCGACGGCTTGTTCGATGCGATCGTTTCTCTCGGCATGCTCGAGTACCTGCTCTCCTACGAGCGCGCACTCGCCGAAATCTTCCGCCTGCTGCGGCCCGGAGGCGTCGCGGTGCTCGCCACGCCCAATCGCATCAGCGCCTACCATCGCTCCCGGCGCGCGAGCGACGCGATACGCCACGTGGCGAAGCGCCTGCTCGGGCGCGCAGCGCGTCCCTCGGAGAACTTCGTCACCAACCGCTGCGTGCCGGCGAAGCTCGATCAGGCGCTGGAGCGCGCCGGATTTAAAAAGGTCGAAGGCCGCTATTGCAACTTCATCTTCCATCCGCTGCACGAGCTGCACCCCGGCGCGTCGATGGCGCTCAACCGCCGGATCTCGGCGCTCTCGCGCCCGCCGTTCGCGTCGTTCCTCGGATCGCAATACGTCGTGAAGGTGATGAAGCCGCACGCGTCGTAATTTGCCAACGCGCAGGACTTATTCATCGTGGGGGCCAAGGCATAGTTCCTAAAACGTAATAAGTTGTCCGGCAGGCCAGTCCGTTCTGATCTAGCTTGTGATCAGAAAAGGGAGGGCGTCATGAGCTTTCAATCCTGGCTGCTGTGGCCGGACAACGTCGCGCTGTCGATGCTGGTGCTGATCGTAGTCGGCATGGCGTTCATGTACGCGGCGCGCCGGCCGATGCACGATCTGATCCGCTCGCTCGGCCACGTGGTCGGCGGGCCGCTGCGCATGGCGGCGCGCTCGCTCGCCGCGGCGGCGAACGAGATCAACCAGCGCAACAAGGCGGTGCTGCTCGCCCACGGGCGCCGCGAAGTCGGCCAGCGTGTCGAGCGCGAGTTCGAGCGCCTGGGCGCGATCGTGACGCGCGATCTGCAGGGCTATCCGACGTTGCAGAGGAAGCTCCTCGACGAGATCACGAAGATCGAGGAGGACTACAAGAAATGCGGCGAGGTGCCGCCGCCGCCGCCGGACTGGACCGAGGCCGTCGCGGCCGTCGCCAATATCAAGTCGACCGGCAACGAGCTGGTAGTGCGCGTGCTCGAGGAGATCAAACGCTCGGTCACCAGCATTCACGACAAGGCGATCGCCGAGTACCGCAAGTCCTACGAGACGCGCCACAAGATCCTGGAAGGTTTCATGCCGTTCTGGCGCTCGGTGGACAAGAACCTCGCCCAGGTCGAGAAGAATCTGGCGAGCCTGCAGTCGAGCGTCGGCATCGTGGATGCGCACATGGCGAAGTACGAGCAGATCAATGCCGCCACCGACAAGGCGCAGCACGCGCTCACCGTGTCGGCGTTCACCCAGTTCGCCATCGCGCTTTTCGTCGTGGCGATCGCCGCGGGCGGCGCGTTCATCAACTTCAAGCTGATCGCGCTGCCGATGTCCGAGATGGTCGGCGCGGGCGATTACCTGACGAGCTCGCTGCGCACCTCTGAAGTGGCCGCACTGGTGATCATCTTCGTCGAGGCGTCGATGGGCCTGTTCCTGCTGGAGGCGATGCGCGTCACGCATCTGTTCCCGGGGATCGCCAACCTGAACGAGGTGCTGCGCCGGCGGATGCTGTGGATCGCGTTTGTGCTGCTGGTCACGCTCGCCGGCGTCGAGGCGGCGCTCGCGCTGATGCGCGACATGCTGATCGCGGACAAGCAGGCGCTGGTGCAATCGCTCGCCACCGTGCACGCGGTGACCAACGAAGGCTGGATCGGACGCATCCCGACGGCGGGCCAGATGCTGCTCGGCTTCATGCTGCCGTTCGCGCTGGCCTTCATCGCGATACCGCTCGAGTCGCTGATCCACTCGGCGCGCACCGTCGGCGGCGTGCTTCTCACGGCGCTGGTGCGCTGCCTGGCCCTCGTGCTGCGCATCGTCGCTCAAGCGGTGCGGCAGGCGAGCCGGGTGCTCATCCGCCTCTACGACGTGGCGATCGTGGTGCCGCTCCTGGTGGAGCGGCTGGCGAAGGGCGCGCGGCGCGGCGGCCGCAATGCGCACCTGGATGTCGAAGTCGAGCGCACGCACGCATAGGGGAATGCCATGGACAGACGACGCTTCCTCGTTTCAGTACCCGCGCTGGCGCTCGCCGCATGCGGCGATGCGCGCAGCCACCGGCAGGCCGTGTACATGCTGGTCGATACCTCCGGCACCTACGCCCAGGAGGCAGGCAAGGCGGTCTTGATCATCAATTACCTGCTGGGCACACTGCAGCCCGGCGATTCGCTCGCCGTGGCGCGCGTGCAGAGCCGCAGCTTCAGCGAGAAGGACATCATCGCCAAGGCGACCTTCGATGCGCGGCCTTCGCAGGCGAACGCCCAGAAGCGCGCCTTCCACGCCAAGATCGACTCCGCGTTCCGCAACGTGACCGGCAGCCGCTTTACCGACATCACGGGCGGCCTGATCCAGGCCGCGGAATTCCTCAACGAAGGCGGCGCAGGCACCAAGACCGTCATCATCTTCTCCGACATGCAGGAAGAGCTCGACAAGGTGACGGTGCGCAACTTCCCCATCAGCCTGAACAATATCCGCGTGATCGCCGTCAACGTGGTGAAGCTCAGCACCGACAACGTCGATCCGCGCCGCTACCTCGGGCGCCTCGAAGAATGGAAGGCGCGCGTGCAGAAAGCCGGTGCCGCGGAGTGGCAGGTGGTTAACGACCTCGACCACCTCGACCGCATCCTGACGCGGAGTTAATTTCAGCGCTCGGAGGGCGTGACCGCGAGCTCGAGCTTCTGCGCACGGCGCACCACCGTGAGCCGGCTCTGGGCGCCGATGCGCTCGCCGGTGAGCAGGCGATGCAGGTCGTCGATGCCGTTCACTGGCTGATCCGCGAAGCGCACGATGAGATCGCCCTGCTCGACGCCCGCCCGGCTTGCGGGCCCGCCCTTCTCCACCGTCTCGACGCGCACCGCGCGGGCGTTGTCCAGCTCGAAGTGCCGCGCGATGCGCCGCGCCAGCGGCACATTGGCGCCGGCAAGGCCGAGAAAGCCGCGCCGCACCCGTCCGTCTTTGAGCAACTGGAGCACGACCCATTTGACGGTATCGATCGCCGTCGCGAAGCAGATGCCCTGCGCGCCCGGAATGATCGCGGTGTTGACGCCGATCACCTCGCCGCGCGGGTCGACCAGCGGCCCGCCCGAGTTGCCGGGATTCAGCGCCGCATCGGTCTGCAGCACGTCGTCGATCAGCCGTCCGCTTTGCGCGCGCAGACTGCGCCCGAGCGCGCTCACCACGCCCGCGGTGACGGTATGCTGGAAGCCGTAGGGATTGCCGATCGCAATCGCGAGCTGCCCGACGCGCACCTGGCGCGACGACCCGAGCACCACCGAGTGCAGGGTATTGCCGCCGATGCGGATCACCGCGATGTCGGTATCGGGATCCTCGCCGACCAGATCCGCTTCGCGGCTCAACCCATCGGCGAACGTAGCCCGGATGCTTTTCGCACCATGCACCACGTGGCTGTTGGTGAGCAGCAGGCCATCGGGCGTGAAGGTGAAGCCCGAGCCGTTGCCGCGGCGTCCGTTGAGCTCCACCTCCAGGTGCGCCACCGCCGGGCC
>DASWER010000209.1:0-10536 GCA_036394655.1 Burkholderiales bacterium | reverse complement strand
CCTCGGGAAGCCGGTCCTCACCGTCCTGCGATGGCAACTGGTTGCAACTGCAGCGCTCGCGCTCGCCGCAGCGCTCATTGCGGGTAGGCACGGTGCGGCGTCAGCGCTAGCAGGGGGCTTCGTGAGTATCACGGCCGGGCTTGCGGCGGCGCTGGTGGCTTCAACGGGAAATGCGAAGTCCGCCGGGGGGGTCGTATTGGGCGCCTTGCGCGCCGAGGCAGTGAAGCTCGGCCTAGCCGTCGTGCTGTTATGGCTTGTGCTGACGAATTACGGGGAGGCGGTGGTCGGCGCCGTGATTGCAACGTTCGTCGTGACCCTGTTGATTTTTGCGATGGCTTTTTTTGTGCGCGACTACTGATCGTCCGTTATGGCTGCCGAGCACGGCGAACTGACCCCTTCCGAGTACATCCAGCATCACCTGAGCTTCTACACCAAGCCGCTCGGCGATGATCATGGCGGCTTCTGGGCAATCAACGTCGATTCCGTCGCGACCGCGATTGTGCTGGGGATTCTCGGCCTGGGATTCCTGTGGTGGATGGTCCGGGGTGCCACACCCGGCGTACCAGGCAAGCGTCAGGCCTTCGTCGAATTTCTCATTGGGTTCGTCGACGACCAGGTCAAAGGCATCTTTCATCACGGTGATCGCAATCGCTTCATCGCCCCCGCGGCACTCACGGTCTTCGTCTGGGTCGTGCTGATGAACGCGATGGACTTCCTGCCTGCGGATCTGGTGGGCCTCGTGACGCATCATTTCTCCGAGCACGGCTTTCGCTATGTACCCACTGCCGACGTCAACACGACATTCGCGCTCGCGTTGACCGTGTGGCTTTTGATGATCGGGTTCTCCATTGCCTCCAAGGGCCTCGGCGGCTGGATCCACGAGCTGTTCTGCGCGCCATTCGGGACCCATCCGCTGCTGTGGCCGGCGAACTTCCTGTTCAACCTGGTCGAGTACGTGTCGAAGCCGCTGTCGCATTCGCTGCGGCTGTTCGGCAACATGTATGCGGGTGAGATTCTCTTCCTGCTGCTCTGGATGTGGGCGGCGCACAGTGCGCTCAGCAGCGACTACCTGATCGGCTGGATCATGTCGGTCGGCCTCGGCGTGGGCTGGGCGATTTTCCACATCCTGATCGTGCTGCTGCAGGCCTACATTTTCATGATGCTGACCGTCGTCTATATCTCGATGGCGCACGAGCACCATTGATTCGTCACATTCGCTAAGAAAGGGAGACACACCGATGGAAAAACTTCAACTGCTGGCGATGGTTCAGGCATACACCGGCATCGGCATCGGCCTGATGATCGGTTTGGGTGCCGCGGGTGCCTGCATCGGCGTGGGCATCATGTGCAGCCGGTTCCTCGAGGCCGCGGCGCGCCAGCCCGAGCTCACCAATTCGCTGCAGGGCAAGGTGTTCCTGCTCCTCGGCCTGATCGACGCGTCGTTCATCATCGGGCTCGGCATCGCGATGTTCTTCGCTTTCGCCAACCCACTCGCCACCGCGTTCCGTTAAGAGGGTTTTGGAGGGGGCGCTATGAACATCAACGCGACACTTTTCGCCCAGGCAGCGGTTTTCGCTCTCTTCATCTGGGTTACGGTGAAGTTCATCTGGCCGCACATGCTGCATATCATCGAGACGCGCCAGAAGACCATCGCCGACGGCTTGGCCGCTGCCGAGCAGGGACGCCGCGCCCTCGAGACCTCGACGCGCGAGGCGGACCTAGAGATCAAGCGCGCGCGCGAGCGCGCCGCCGAGATCATCGGCCAGGCGGAAAAGCGCACCGCGCAGATGATCGAGGAAGCGCGCAACGCGGCGAAGGAAGAGGGCAACCGCGAGAAGGTCGCCGCCAAGGCCGAGATCGCGCAGGAAGTCACGCGCGCACGCGAGCAGCTGCGCGATCGCGTGGCCTCGCTCGCCGTCGCCGGCGCCGAGAAGATCCTGCGCCGCGAGGTCGACGCCAAAGCTCACGGCGAGCTGCTCGAGTCGATCAAGCGCCAGCTCTAATGGCCGAGCCGAGCACCGTCGCGCGTCCCTATGCCGAAGCGGCATTCAAGCTCGCCGACGAGGTGGGCGCTCTCGCCAAGTGGTCCGAGATGCTCGGCGCGCTCGCCCAGGTTGGACAGGACCAGCGCGTGCGCGCTGCGGTAGCCGACCCCAACCTTTCCGACGCGCAGGTCGCGGGCCTGTTCATCTCGATCCTCGCGGGCAAGCTGACCGGCGACGCCGAAAATTTCGTGCGTGTGCTCGCCGAGAACGATCGCCTCGTGCTCCTGCCGCAGATCCGTGAGCGGTTCGAGGCCCTCAAGAACCAGCGCGAAGGCGTGGTCGAGGCCGAGGTGCACTCGGCGTTCGAGCTGAGCGACGCGCAGCTGCACGACCTCGTGCAGCGGCTCGAGAAGAAGACCGGGCGCAAGGTGCGCGCGCAGGTTTCGGTGGATCGCGAGCTGATCGGGGGCGTCAAGATCGTGCTCGGCGACAAGGTCATCGACGGTTCCGCGCGCGCGCAGCTCGGCGCGCTTGAGGCCGCATTGAAAGCTTAAGGAGCAGCGATGCAACTCAATCCGTCGGAAATTTCCGAACTTATCAAGAGCCGCATCCAGAACCTCGATGCCGGGGCGCAGATGCGCACCCAGGGCACCGTGGTGTCGGTGACCGACGGCATCTGCCGCATCCATGGTCTGTCGGACGTAATGCAGGGCGAGATGCTCGAGTTTCCGAACAACACCTTTGGCCTCGCGCTCAACCTCGAGCGCGATTCGGTGGGCTCGGTGATCCTGGGCGAATACACGCATATCACCGAAGGCGACATCGTCAAGACCACGGGCAAGATCCTGTCGGTGCCGATCGGTCCGGAGCTGCTCGGCCGCGTGGTGAATTCGCTCGGCCAGCCGATCGACGGCAAGGGGCCGATCAACGCGAAGCTGACCGACGTGATCGAGAAGGTGGCGCCCGGTGTGATCGCGCGCCAATCGGTATCGCAGCCGGTGCAGACCGGGCTCAAGGCGATCGACGCGATGGTGCCGGTCGGCCGCGGGCAGCGCGAGCTCATCATCGGCGACCGCCAGACCGGCAAGACCGCCGTCGCGGTCGACACCATCATCAACCAGAAGGGCAAGGACCTCTTCTGCGTCTATGTCGCCATCGGCCAGAAGGCCTCGACCATCGCCAACGTGGTGCGCAAGCTCGAGGAGCACGGCGCGATGGGCTACACCATCGTGGTCGCGGCTTCCGCGTCGGAATCGGCGGCGATGCAATACATCGCGCCGTATTCCGGCTGCACGATGGGCGAATACTTCCGCGACCGCGGCCAGGACGCGCTCATCATCTACGACGACCTGACGAAGCAGGCGTGGGCGTACCGCCAGGTGTCGCTCCTGCTGCGCCGGCCGCCGGGACGCGAGGCGTATCCGGGCGACGTGTTCTATCTGCACTCGCGCCTTCTCGAGCGCGCGGCGCGCGTCAACCCCGACTACGTGGAGAAATTCACCAAGGGGCAGGTGAAGGGCAAGACCGGCTCGCTCACGGCGCTGCCGGTGATCGAGACCCAGGCGGGTGACGTGACCGCGTTCGTGCCCACCAACGTCATCTCGATCACCGATGGGCAGATATTTTTGGAGACGGATCTGTTCAACGCCGGCATCCGGCCGGCGATCAACGCCGGCATTTCGGTGTCGCGGGTCGGCGGCGCGGCGCAGACCAAGATCATGAAACGGCGCGACACCGGTGGCGGCGTGCGCCTGGCGCTCGCGCAATACCGTGAGCTCGCGGCGTTCGCGCAGTTCGCAAGCGATCTGGATGAAGCCACGCGCAAGCAGCTCGAGCGCGGCCGCATGGTGACCGAGTTGATGAAGCAGCCGCAGTACTCGCCGCTGCAGGTCTGGGAAATGGCGCTCACGCTGTTCGCGGTCAACAACGGTTATTTCGACTCGATCGACGTGAAGAAGGCGCTCAGCGCCGAGAAGTCGATGCGCGACTACATCAAGGGGAAATACGCGGCGCTCGTCAAGACGATGGAGGACAAGAAGGACTTGTCGGCCGATGACGAGAAGGCGCTGAAGAGCGCGATCGAGGACTGGAAGAAGAACGGCTCGTTCTAATGGCCGGCACCAAAGAAATCAGGATGAAGATCCGGAGTGTGCAGAACACCCGGAAGATCACCAAGGCGATGGAGATGGTCGCGGCCTCGAAGATGCGCAAGGCGCAGGAGCGCATGCGCCACGCGCGGCCCTACGGCGAGAAGATCCGCAACGTCGCCGCGCACATCTCGCACGCCAATCCCGAGTACCGCCATCCGTTCCTGGTCGACCGCGACTCGGTGAAGCGCGTCGGCATCATCGTCATCACCACCGACAAGGGGCTGTGCGGCGCGCTCAACACCAACCTGCTGCGCCTGGTGCTCGCGCAGTACAAGGAGTGGCAGGCGCAAGGCGAAGAGATCGAGGTGTGCGCCATCGGCAACAAGGGCTTCGGCTTCATGCAGCGCCTGGGCGCGAAGATCGCCTCGCACGTGATCCAGCTCGGCGATCGCCCGCAGATGGAAAAGCTGATCGGCGCCGTCAAGGTGATGCTCGACGGCTACACCAGCGATCGCTTCGATCGCCTGATGCTCGGCTACACCCGCTTCCTCAACACCATGAAGCAGGAGCCGGTGATCGAGCAGCTGCTGCCGCTTTCCGGCGAGCGCCTCGGCGCACCGGAAACCGTCTGGGACTATATCTACGAGCCAGAAGCGCGCGCGGTGCTCGACCAGGTCATGACCCGCTACATCGAGGCGCTGATTTTCCAGGCCGTGTCGGAGAACATGGCTTCCGAGCAATCGGCGCGCATGGTCGCGATGAAGTCCGCCTCGGACAATGCCGCCACGCTGATCGACGAGCTGACGCTGATCTACAACAAGAACCGGCAGGCGGCGATCACCAAAGAGCTTTCGGAAATCGTCGGCGGCGCTGCCGCCGTCTAAAGGATAAAAGGCACGGAACCTATGGCACAAGCACAAGGCACCATCGTCCAGTGCATCGGCGCGGTCACCGACATCCAGTTCGACCGCGAGACCATGCCGGGCATCTATGACGCGCTGCTGCTGGTGGAAGATCCGAACAACCAGCTGGTCGAGAAGCAGCTCACCTTCGAGGTCGAGCAGCAGCTCGGCGACGGCGTGGTGCGCTGCATCGCGATGGGTTCCTCCGACGGCCTGCGCCGCGGAATGAAGGTGACCTCCACCGGCGGTCCGATCTCGGTGCCGGTCGGCAAGGGCACGCTCGGCCGCATCATGAACGTGCTTGGCCGTCCCATCGACGACGTCGGCCCGATCAAGTCCGACAAGCTGCGCTCGATTCACCAGATCGCGCCCAAGTTCGACGAGCTGTCGCCCTCGGTCGAGCTGCTCGAGACTGGGATCAAGGTGATCGATTTGATCTGCCCCTTCGCCAAGGGCGGCAAGATCGGCCTGTTCGGCGGCGCCGGGGTCGGGAAGACGGTGAACATGCTGGAGCTGATCAACAACATCGCCACGCAGCACTCGGGCCTGTCGGTGTTCGCCGGCGTCGGCGAGCGCACCCGCGAAGGCAACGACTTCTATCACGAGATGACGGAAGCGGGCGTCGTCAAGCTCGACAACCTGACCGAATCCAAGGTGGCGATGGTGTTCGGACAGATGAACGAGCCGCCGGGCAACCGGCTGCGCGTGGCGCTCACTGGCCTCACCATGGCCGAGGATTTCCGCGACGAGGGACGTGACATTCTCTTCTTCGTCGACAACATCTACCGCTTTACGCTCGCCGGCACGGAAGTCTCGGCGCTGCTCGGCCGCATGCCCTCCGCGGTCGGCTACCAGCCGACGCTGGCCGAGGAAATGGGCCGGCTGCAGGAGCGCATTACCTCGACCAAGACCGGATCGATCACCTCGATCCAGGCGGTGTACGTGCCAGCCGACGACCTGACTGACCCGTCGCCAGCCACTACCTTCGGCCACCTCGACGCCACGGTCGTGCTGTCGCGCGACATCGCTTCGCTGGGTATCTACCCGGCGGTGGATCCGCTGGACTCGACCTCGCGCCAGGTCGATCCCAACACCATCGGCGAGGAGCACTACAACACCACGCGCTCCGTGCAGGCGACTCTGCAGCGCTACAAGGAGCTGCGCGACATCATCGCCATCCTCGGCATGGACGAGCTCGCGCCCGAAGACAAGCTCGCGGTGGCGCGCGCCCGCAAGATCCAGCGCTTCCTGTCGCAGCCTTTCACCGTGGCGCAAAACTTCACCGGCACGCCGGGCAAGTATGTATCGCTCAAGGACACGATCAAGGGCTTCAAGATGATCGTCAACGGCGAGTGCGATGCCCTGCCCGAGCAGGCGTTCTACATGGTCGGTGCGATCGAAGAGGCGTTCGAGAAGGCCAAGGCGCTGAAATAGAGATGGCCAACGCCACCATCCACGTCGACGTCGTCAGCGCCGAGGAATCGATCTACTCCGGCGAGGCCGAGTTCGTGGTGCTGCCTGGCGAGGTGGGGGAGCTCGGCATCTATCCGCGCCACACGCCGCTCATCACGCGCATCAAGCCCGGCGCGGTGCGTATCACGCCGGCCGGGGGCGGCGAGGAGCAGCTGATTTTCGTCGCCGGCGGAATTCTGGAAGTGCAGCCCAAGATCATCACGGTGCTGGCCGATACCGCCATTCGCGGCGCCGATCTCGACGAAGCCAAGGCCGCCGACGCGCTGAAGCGCGCCGAGGAAGCGCGGCGCAGCGCCACCGACAAGCAGGAAATTGCCGCGGTCGAGGGCGAGCTGGCGATGCTGGCCGCGCAATTGGCGGCAATTCGCAAGCTCCGAAAAAGATAAACCTCACAGCGCCTTAGCGCGCCCACGGTCGCGCGTTCAGCGACGACTGTCGCGGCTGCCCGACTTGAAATTTTCCACGGCGCGCGTCAAATAGTCCGCCAAGACCACTGCGGGTCTGCAATGTCTCGAGTCCGGCTTTGAAACAATCTCGGGACCCTAGCAGGAGATTGCATGAAACATATTCTCGATTCCGACTTCCGCTATCGTCCGAGCTTCGACACGGACGTGAAGAAGACGTTTGAGAAGATCCGTCGCCAGCAGCAGCAGGCGAAGGAGCAGCAGGCCAAGGATCGCCAGAGCAAGGCGCATCCCGAGGCGCAAGTGAGAGTCCTCAAGCTCGAGCAGCTGAAGAAGGCCAGCAGCACCTAACCGCGCGATCGCCGGTCCGCCGGGGCACTATCGGCTATAGTGCCCCGCGGGGTGATTTACGATCTGCTGGTCATCGGCGGCGGCGTCAACGGCGCCGGCATCGCGCGCGACGCGGCCGGGCGCGGCCTCGCGACGCTCCTGGCAGAGCGCGGCGATCTGGCGAGCGCCACCTCGTCCGCGTCCTCGAAGCTGCTCCATGGCGGGCTGCGCTATCTCGAGCAATACGAGTTTCGGCTCGTAGCCGAGGCGCTCGCCGAACGGGAAATCCTGCTGCGCGTGGCCGGTCACCTGGCGTGGCCGCTGCGTTTCGTCATCCCGCACGTCCCCGAGCTGCGCCCGCGCTGGATGATCCGGCTCGGGCTGTTTCTGTACGATCACCTCGCGCGCCGCTCGGTGCTGCCCGCCTCGCAGGCGGTGCGTCTGGACACGCCGCCTTATTCGTCCGGCCTGCAGCCGCGGCTGAAGCACGGCTTCATCTATTCGGACTGCCGCGTCGACGATTCGCGCCTGGTCGTGGCCAATGCTGCCGATGCCGCACGTCGCGGCGCGCGGATCCTGGTGCGCACCGAGTGCGTTTCGGCGCGGCGCGACGCGGGCCTATGGCGCGCTCGGCTGTCGAACGGAGAGGAGATCTCGGCGCGCGCCATCGTCAACGCTGCCGGACCGTGGGTAAAGCAGGTGCTGAACGAGCGGCTCGGCCAGCCGAGCAGCGACGCCGTGCGCCTGGTGAAAGGCAGCCACATCGTGCTGCCCAAGCTTTACGAAGGCGACCACGCTTTCATCCTGCAGAACGATGACCGCCGGGTGGTCTTCCTCATTCCGTATGAAGAAGAGTTCACCTTGGTCGGAACCACCGACGTACCGGTGAGCGAAGCCCAGTCTGCGCAACCGGGCGAGGACGAGGTGCGCTACCTGTGCGCGGCCGCAGGGCGCTATCTGGCACGCCGCATCGACGCGGCGCAAGTGCGCTGGCGCTACGCCGGCGTGCGGCCGCTCTACGACGATGGCGCAGCCAATCCATCGGCCATCACGCGCGACTACACGTTGCGCCTCGACGATGACGCTGGGGCAGCGCCGGTCTTGTCCGTGTTCGGCGGCAAGATCACCACCTACCGGCGCCTTGCCGAGCAGGCGCTCGAAAAGCTCGAGCCTTACTTTGCGGGACTAAAGGGCACCTGGACCGCGGACCAGCCGCTTCCCGGCAGCAATTTTGCGACGCGCGCCGCGGCGCGGCAGGAAGTGTTCGAGCGCTATCGCGCCCTGCCGGAGACGGTGGTGCGCGGAGCGTTCCGCCGGCACGGCGCTGAAACGCCGGCGGTGCTGGGCGATGGACGCATCGGCGAAGATTACGGCGCCGGGCTCAGCGAGCGCGAGGTGCGCCATTTCCTCGAACACGAATGGGCCAACTCGGCCGAAGACGTCCTGTGGCGGCGCACCAAGTGCGGCCTGCACATGACCGAAGCGCAGCGCCAGCGCGTCGCTCAGGTCATCGGCCGTTGAGGCCGCTCGCCGAGCTCGCCGGCCAGGGCGTGCGCGCGGTGCTTTTCGATATCGATGAGACGCTGACGAGCGCAGGCAAACTGACCGCGCATGCCTATGCGGCGCTCGAGCGCCTTCATGCGGCGGGCAAACGCAGTATCGCGGTAACCGGTCGCCCCGCCGGCTGGTGCGACCACATCGCGCGCATGTGGCCGGTCGACGCCGTGGTAGGCGAAAACGGGGCTTTGTACTTCCTCTTCACCGCCGGCCGCCTGGAAAAACATTACCGCGAGCCACCCGAAGTACGGGCGCGCAACCGCGAACGCCTGGCCGAAGTCGCGCGCACGATCCTCGCCGAGGTGCCGGGCGTCGCGCTGGCGAGCGACCAGGCATACCGCGAGACCGATCTCGCGATCGATTACTGCGAGGACGTACCAGCCCTGCCGCTGGAGGCGGCCGAGCGCGTTGCCGACTTGATGCGACAGGCGGGGATGCACGCCAAGCTGAGCTCGATCCACGTCAACGGTTGGTTCGGCCAGTACGACAAGCTCGCGATGACGCGCCAGCTGTTTCGCGAGCAGTTCGCCATCGATCTCGATGCCGCGCGTGCGCAGGTGGTGTACATCGGCGATTCGCCGAACGACGCGCCGATGTTCGACTATTTTCCCAAATCGGTCGGCGTCGCCAATATCCAGCGCTTCGCCGGAGCGCTGCCGGCAGCGCCGAAGTACGTCGCCAGCGCGAGCTCCGGAGCCGGCTTCGCCGAGGTCATCGCGCATCTGCTGCGCGCCTGATGGAGTGGGCCGCTTATCTGGGTATCGGCGCACTGGTCGGCTTCGCCGCCGGTCTTCTGGGCATTGGCGGAGGCGTAGTGATGGTGCCGCTCCTGGTCCTCGTATTCAGGGCGCACGAGATGCCGCCAGAGCACGTGCTGCATCTCGCGCTCGGCACGGCAATGGCGGCAATGGTCTTCACCTCGCTCTCCAGCATGCGAGCGCACCATGCGCACGGCGCCGTCGACTGGAAGATCGCGCGGGCCTTGTCGCCCGGCATGCTCGTCGGCTCGTTCGGCGCGGCGCTGGTGGCCGGTCTGATCCCGACGCGGCCTCTGGCGGTGATCTTTACCGCTTTCGTGTTCTACGCCGCGACGTCGATCCTCCTCGATCTCAAACCGTCCACTACGCGCGAGCTTCCGGGCGCGGCGGGCATCTTCACCGCCGGCGCGGTGATCGGCGCCATCTCGAGCCTGCTCGCGGCCGGCGGCGCGTTCATGACGATCCCGTTTCTCGCCTGGTGCAAGGTGCCGCTGCGCCGGGCGATTGGCACTGCGGCCGCCAATGGGCTTCCGATCGCGATCGCCGGGGCGGCAGGGTACTTACTCCAGGGATGGCGCGTGCCCGGTCTGCCGGAGCCCAGCGTGGGTTACGTCTACCTGCCGGCGCTCGCGCTAGTGGTGACGACCAGCATGGCGGCGGCGCCGCTCGGCGCGTGGCTCGCGCATAGCCTGCCGATCAAGCAGCTGCGCACGCTGTTCGCGCTGCTGCTCTACGTTTTCGCGACCCGGATGCTGATCGGGATTTGGTGATTACAGCTCGTAGTCGGCAATCCAATGCTCGGCGACCAGCGGATCGACCACGGCCCGGGTCTCCAGGTGCGCGGGATGCCGGTGATACGCCGCGAGCGCCTCGCGGCTCTCAAAATCGCAGCTGAGCGCAAGATCGACGGCGCGCCGACCGGTGTTGAAGCTGCGGCCGACCTCCACGCGCAACAAGCCCGGAATGTGTCCAAGCTGCGCTTGCAGCGCGCTGCGAATCTTGGCGACGCTGTCTTCGTTCGCCGATTTGAGGCGCCA
>DASWER010000208.1:0-5968 GCA_036394655.1 Burkholderiales bacterium | reverse complement strand
CGAGGTAATCGCGCACGCGCTGCGGGTCGAGCTTCAGCTCGCGCACCGTCTCGAGGAAGCCGACCAGCACGGTGAGCGGCGTGCGCAGCTCGTGCGAGACGTTGGCGACGAAGTCGCGCCGCATCGTCTCCACCCGCTCGGCCTGCGTCATGTCGCGCGAGAGCAGCAGCGTCTGCGACTCGCCGAACTGCACCAGCTGCAGCGAGAGCGACAGTCCCGGGCCGGGCTCTATTCGTACCGGAGCGGCATGCTCGGCGGCGGCGAGGTAGTCGATGAACTGCGGGTCGCGCACCAGGTTGGCGATCGGCTGGCCCAGGTCGGCGCGGCCGTCGATCTGCAGCTGCACTTCCGCGGTGTGGTTACACCACTCGATGCGGTTGGCGCTGTCGAGGATCACGACGCCGTCGGGCAGCGCCTGCGCCGCGCGGCGAAAGCGCGTCAGCGCATCGGCGAGCTGCTCCTCGCGCCGTGCCGCGGCCCGCTCGAAGCGATGCAGCGCTGCCAGCACCTCGTCCCATGCACCGCTGCCTTCCGGTACTTGGCCCGCGACCGGGTGCGCCGCCCAGCGCGCGAGACGCGCGAGCTGTCGCGAGTGATAGGCGACGATGACGAGCAGTGCGCCGGCGAATGCCGCCCAGCCCCAGGCCGCGCCGGCGACCAGCGCGACGATGAGCGCCACCGCGGCGCTGCCCAGGACCGTGGCGATGGTCGAGCGGTAGACAGTGCTCAAGCTGCGCGCAGGCCGTAGCCGGCGCCGCGCACGGTGTCGATCAGGCTGTCGTGGCCGCTCGTCTCGAGCGCCTTGCGCAGGCGGCGGATGTGCACGTCGACCGTGCGCTCCTCGATGTAGACATGGTCGCCCCACACCTGATCGAGGAGCTGGGCGCGCGAATAG
The DNA here is from genome assembly GCA_036394655.1 of Burkholderiales bacterium. Taxonomy (GTDB): domain Bacteria; phylum Pseudomonadota; class Gammaproteobacteria; order Burkholderiales; family SG8-39; genus SCGC-AG-212-J23. The sequence goes on along the minus strand of DASWER010000208.1, from coordinate 5,073 downwards.
ATGCGCCCCGGGTGCGTCAGCAGGAAATGCAGCAGCCTGAATTCGGCGGGCGACAGCGAGAGGCGCTGGTCGCCTGCCGTCACGCGATGCGTCGCCGGATCGAGGCGCAGGCCCTCCACCTCCACCACATCGCCCGAAAGCTGCGGCGCGCGCCGGCGCAGCACGGCCTTGATGCGCGCGGCAAGCTCGCGCGGCGAGAACGGCTTGGTGAGGTAGTCGTCGGCGCCGGCTTCGAGGCCGGAGATCTTGTCCTGCTCCATCGCGCGCGCCGTCAGCATCAGGATCGGCAAGTCGCGCGTGCGCTCGTCGTTGCGCAGGCGGCGCGCGAACGAGAGGCCGGATTCGCCCGGCAGCATCCAGTCCAGCACCAGCACGTCGGGCAGCGCGGCGCGAATCGCGGTCTCGGCCTCCTCGGCGCTCGAAGCGCGCAGCACGCGGTGCCCCAGGTGCTCGAGATTGACCGCCACCAGCTCCTGGATCTGGGGCTCGTCCTCGACCACGAGGACGGTGGCGCTCACGGCGCCACGCTGACCGGCCCGGTGTGCCGCACGTCGGTGCCCTTGACGATGTAGATCACGTACTCGGCCATGTTCTTGGCGTGATCGCCGATGCGCTCGATCGCCTTCGCGATCCACACGATCTCGAGCGCGGTGGAAATGGTGCGCGGGTCTTCCATCATGTAGGTGATGAGCTGGCGCAGGATCGAGCGGAACTCGGCATCGATGCCGGCGTCGTCGCGGATCACCTCGGCGGCCGTGGTGCAATCGAGCCGCGCGAACGCGTCGAGCGTCCGGCGCAGCATCGAGATCGCCAGCTCGGCGGCATGGCCCAGCCCGACCGGCGGCGGCTGCAGCGCGCCGCGCTCGTGGATGCTCTTGGCCATGCGCGCGATCTTCTGCGCCTCGTCGCCCATGCGCTCCAGGTCGGTCACCGTCTTGGTGATCGCGAGGATCATGCGCAGGTCGTTGGCCGCCGGCTGGCGGCGCACGATCACCTGGCTGCAGTCGTTGTCGATCGCCACTTCCATCGCGTTGACCTTGTGATCGTTGGCGATGATTTCCTCGATCAGCGCGCGATCCCCGGAGTGCAGCGCCTCGATCGCACGGCGGATCTGCGATTCGACCAGCCCGCCCATCTGCAGCACGCGCGAGCGGATCGAGTCGAGGTCGAGATCGTATTGCTTGGATGCGTGCTCGCTGACAGCCATGCTAACCAAACCTTCCGGTGATGTAGTCCTCGGTCTGCTTCTTCGTCGGCTTGATGAACAGCTCGTCGGTGACGCCGAACTCGATCAGCTCGCCGAGGTACATGTAGGCCGTGAAATCCGAGACGCGCGCCGCCTGCTGCATGTTGTGCGTCACGATCAGGATGGTGACGCGCTCCTTCAGATCGTGGATCAGCTCCTCGATCGAGGTGGTGGCGATCGGGTCGAGCGCCGACGTGGGCTCATCGAACAACAGCAGCTCGGGATCCGTCGCCAGTGCCCTGGCGATGCACATGCGCTGCTGCTGGCCGCCCGACAGGTTGTACGCCGGCTGGTGGATGCGGTCCTTGACCTCTTCCCAGAGCGCGGCGTCCTGCAGCGCGCCTTCGACTTTCTCCTCGATGCGGCGGCGCGAGTTCTCGCCGCGCACCCGCAAGCCATAGGCGACGTTGTCGAAGATCGATTTCGGAAACGGGTTCGGCTTCTGGAACACCATGCCGATGCGCATGCGCACCTCGATCGGGTCGACCTCGGGCGCGAGCAGGTCGCTGTTGTCGGGTTGCAGCACGATGCGGCCCTGGTAGCGGTTGCCGGGATACAGGTCGTGCATGCGGTTGAAGCAGCGCAGGAACGTCGACTTGCCGCAGCCCGACGGGCCGATGAGCGCGGTGACCTGGCGTTCGTAGACCGGCATGCTGATCGACTTCAGCGCGCGGAAGTCGCCGTAGTAGAAGTCGAGGTCCTGCACGTCCGCCTTCGCGGTGAGTGCGGTCTTCTGCTCCATCAGCTCGGTTTTCATGAGGGTGTCAGGCGCGGACATGATATCCCTAGGTCACCATTTGATTTTGCGGCGCAGGCGATAGCGCAGCCAGATCGCGACGCCGTTCATGGCGAGCGTCATCAGCACCAGCACGAATCCTGCAGCGGCGGCGTTGACCTGGAACGCCGCTTCCGGGCGCGAGGTCCAGTTGAACATCTGGATCGGCATCACCGTGAAGGGAGAGAACAGCCATTCGAACGAAACGAACGGCGGCTCGGCCTTGAGCGGCGCCGGCGGCAGGAAGGCGATGAAGGTCAATGCGCCGATGGTGATGATCGGCGCGGTCTCGCCGATCGCGCGCGCCATGCCGATGATGATGCCGGTGAGGATGCCGGCCGAGGAGTACGGCAGGATGTGGTAGCGCACGGTCTGCCATTGCGTCGCGCCCAGGGCATACGAGCCTTCGCGGATCGATTGCGGGATCGAGCGGATCGCCTCGCGCGTCGCGACGATCACCACCGGCAGGATGAGCAGCGCGAGGGTCAGGCCGGCCGACAGAATGCTCTGGCCGAAGCCGAACTGGTAGACGAACAGACCGAGCGCCAGCAGCCCATAGACGATCGAGGGCACGCCGGCGAGATTGGTGATGTTGATCTCGATCAGATCGGTGATCCAGTTCTTGCGCGCGTACTCCTCGAGGTAGATGCCGGCGGCGACGCCGAGCGGCACGGCGAAGAACGCGGTGGTCAGCATCACCAGCGTCGAGCCGACCCACGCCGACAGGATTCCCGCTTGCGCGGGGCGACGCGAGGGATAGTGGGTGAAGAAATCCCAGTCGAGCCGGCCCATGCCGTTCCACGCCATGTCGGCGAAGAGGGCGACGAAGGTCAGCACGCCAATCATCAGCGCGATCAGGCCAAGCACGCCGAACAGCGCGTCGTAGCGCTTGCGGGCTGCAATCAGCCGGCGAATCGCTTCCAGATCGCGGGACTGGTCCATGTCAGTACGACTCGCGGAAGCGCTTGCGCAGGAAGTGGCCGCCGATGTTGCAGGCGAGCGTGAACAGCATCAGGGTCAGGCCCGCCGCGAAGATCGTCTGGTAGCCGATCGAGCCGTGCGGCAGGTCGCCGAGGGCGACCTGGACGATGAAGGCCGTGATGGTGGCGGCGGGCTCGAGCGGATTGAAGGTGAGATTCGGCTGCATGCCGGCGGCCACCGCGAGGATCATGGTCTCGCCTACCGCGCGCGAGATGCCGAGGATGTAGGCCGACGCGAGGCCGGAGAAGGCGGCGGGCACGACCACGCGCAACGCCGTCTGCAGGCGCGTCGCGCCCATCGCATACGAGCCTTCGCGCAGGTGCATCGGCACCGCGCGCATCGCGTCCTCGGAAATCGAGCTGACGTACGGGATGATCATGATGCCCATCACGATCCCGGCGGACAGCAGGTTGAAGCCCGGCAGCTCGGGGTAAATGCGCTGCAGGAGCGGCGTGACGAACAGCAGCGCGAAGTAGCCGTAGACGATGGTCGGCACGCCGCCCAGCAGCTCGAGAAACGGCTTGGCGAGCTCGCGCAGCCTGAACGGCGCGAACTCGGACAGATAGATCGCGATCACCGTGCCCAGCGGGATGGCGATGGCGAGCGCCACCGCCGAGCTGGTCAGCGTTCCCGAGAGCAGCACCACGATGCCGAAGTGCGCGTCGTCGAACAGCGGCGTCCACTGCGTGTCGGTCAGGAACCGCGTGATCGGCACCTGCTCGAAGAACACCACCGATTCCTTGACCAGGATGTAGACGATGCCGACGGTGGTGAACACGGACACCAGCGCCGCCAGGAACAGCGCCGCCTCGATGGCGCGCTCGCGCAGTATGCGAGCGCGCCGTGCGGCGAGGCGTGTGCCGGGGGTCAAAGCTTGGCTTCGCGCCTGAGCAGCTCTTCGATCGTGATACCGACTTCGGCGACGCCGCCGAACACGGTGCCCTTCTTGTTCTTGAGGACATGGTCCCACGCCGTCTTATAGGCCTGCGCCGGCAGCGGCACGTACTTCACTTCCTGCGCGAGCTTGGCGCCCTGCTCCATATAGAACTGCACGAATTCCTTCACTTCAGGCTTGGCGAGCGACTTGGCGTTGACGTAGATGAAGATCGGCCGCGACAGCGGCTGGTAGCTGCCTTTTACCACGGCGTCGAACGAGGGCGTGACGGCCTGGCCCTTGTCGTTCACGATCGGCACCGCCTTGAGCTTGTCCTTGTTCTCCACGTAGTACGAGAAGCCGAAGTAGCCGAGCGCGTTCACGTCTCGTGCGACGCCCTGCACCAGCACGTTGTCGTCCTCCGAAGCCGTGAAATCGCCGCGCGAGGATTTCGCCTTGCCGACCACGGCCTCGGTGAAGTAGTCGAAGGTGCCGGAGTCCGCGCCCGGGCCGAAGAGCTTCATCGGCTGGTCGGGCCAGGCCTCATTCACCTGCTTCCAGCGCGTCACCTTGCCCTGTGCTGCCGGCTCCCAGATCTTCTTCAGCTCGGCGACGCTGAGCTGCTTGATGAAGTTGTTCTTCGGATTGATCACCACGGTGATCGCGTCGAAGGCCACCGGCAGCTCGTAGTACTCGATGCCCGCCGCCTTGCAGTCGGCCATCTCCTTCTCGAGGATCGGCCGCGAGGCGTCCGAGATGTCGGTCTCGCCGCGGCAGAATTTCTTGAAGCCGCCGCCGGTGCCGGAGATGCCGACCGTCACCTTGACGGCGTTCTTCTTCGCTTTCTGGAACTCTTCCGCCACCGCCTCGGTGATCGGGAATACGGTGCTCGAACCGTCGACCTTGACGATTTGCTGCTGCGCAAACGCGGGCGCGGCCGCCAGGAAGGCGCCGAGGATGACCCATGCTTTCACGGGGATGCTCCTTAAGGGATAGGACAACGCCGCGCAGACTATTACGCCGGTGTTACCGATTTGTGACTGCTACAGGTAGCTTGCTTGCAGGGTGAGGGCGCGCCGCTCGAGCAGCCTGCGGTTGAGCTTGCCATGCGGCAGGCTGGTGAAAATCTTGATCCGGCGCATCAGGGTCCAGAAATTGTCGCGCATCGCGTCGTCGGCATCGCCGGTGGCCGCATCG
>DASWER010000207.1:0-3064 GCA_036394655.1 Burkholderiales bacterium | reverse complement strand
ATGGACATGAAGTCGGAGAAGAAGGCCAAATCGCAGACCCACAAAGGCTCCGGCACCGTGTCGAAGGTCGATGCAGAAAAGGGCAGCGTCACCATCGCGCATGGCCCGGTCGAAAGCATGAAGTGGCCGGCAATGACCATGACGTTCAAGGTCAAGGACAAGAAGATGCTCGACAAGGTGAAGCAGGGCGACAAGGTGGATTTTAGCTTCGTCCAGTCCGGCAAGGACTACACGATCACGCAGGTGAAATAGGGCTGCATGCGCACGAAACAAGGCGGCCTGGCGGGTGTCCGAAGCTAAGGCATGAACACGCGTTTTTGCAGAGCAGCGAGAAAATGGCTCTCCGGACTGGTGGCCGGGTTGCTGTTGGTCTCGCAGATCGCGACGGCGGCCCAAGCCTGCACGCTCAGCGTGGCAGGCGGCGTTCCCGCATCGCCTGTCCAAGTCATGCAGGACGACTGCGACAGCATGCCGATGGACGCCGCAGCGTGCCGGGTGCGCTGCCTCACCCAGGACCCGAGCGTCGCGTCGACCGAGCAGCCGCCCAACGTATTCGTGGCTCCGGCGCCTGCCGAGCACGCGACGATCGCCTTGGCGGCCACGCAATGCTCGTCCAAGTCCGCATCAACAGCGCGGTGGCCCGGCGGGCCACCGTTGCGCATCCTGCACTGCAGCTACCAGATTTAGTCTGATCACCCCTGCGGGCGGAGGCCGCTCGCAGCTCCACTTCTTTTCGCTGTGCGGCGCATGTTGCGCTGCCGGCATTCGCAAGGACGTTCACAACGGAGGTAGGTATGAAACTGCTCAAGTCATTCGCAATTACAGTCACCGCGCTGGCGATCAGCGCTCCGGCATTCGCCGGACGCGATCAATCGCAGCTCATGCAGCAGCAGCGCGCCGTCCAGAAACTCCATGCCCCGGGACTTGCGGGCCCCACCGGACCGCGCGGTCAGATCGGACCAACCACCCGTGATGGCCGCGTCTGTGCCAACTTGGGCCATCCGACGGAAAGAGTGCGCTGCTGATTCGTTGGCGGGCTCGACAGCCTGGCTGCGGCCTCGCTGTCGAGCTACGCCTCGCCGAAGATCGCGATCAGCTGCTGCACGAATGCCCGCTGGGATTCTGGGCAGCAGTCGTACCAGGATGCGAGGTACGCGGCGAAGCTGCTCTGCGCGGGTCTCGCGACGTTCAAGTAGCCGAGCGAGGAAACGCCATCCGGATTGGATTCGAACAGCCTCAGCAACGCCGCGGCGGCGGCCTCGTTCTTTCGCCGCAGGTAGGGATCGATCTGAAGCGCCTGCTGGTTCTCGCGATACCACGACGCCATCGAAACCTGCGTCGGCATGCGCCGGTGCTCGTCGGCGAGCAGGCGCTCGGCATAGCGGTGGAAGGCCGGCGCGTAGTCCGCCCAGCCGGCGCGCGGCGGCGAGTTTTGCCAGCTCAAAGAGAGCCGGTTAAGCGTGACCAGCGATAGCACTTCGCACAGCGTCTCCTCGAACCACTGGTGGCTTCGCGAGCCCGGTTCGGCGCCGACGTCGCGTTGCTCGAAGTTCGAGACGATATGGCACAGCTCATGAGAGAACTGATACGCGAACTGGTCCCAGCGCGCGTCGCTTACATCGAGCAGCACCTGATAGGCACCGTCGGAAGTTTTCTGTTGCAGCACGCGCGGTCCCGCATTGCTGTAGCCGACGAGGATGCGCGACGACGCATGCCCGGGAAAATGCGCAATCACCACGTCTGCAACGGAGTTCAGAACGGCTTCGATGTCCTGCGTGCTGGCTGCGCCCCAGCCGCCGGCCTGAACCTGGATGAGGGGCCGGGCCCGCGCCTCGATGGACAGCCCCAACAGCGCGAGACAGACTGGAAACACGAGTCGGACGAGAAGGCGCATGAACTCTTCTGAGCAACCCCTACGCCATGCGCCGGAAACGCATTAAGGCATTGAACAGGAAAGGGAGCTGCTAAATGACGACAAAAGAAACGCCGTCCGTACGCCCCGTGATGGTGCGATCGGCAGCGCCGATGTTCAAGGTCGGTGCGTTCGCTCTGATCGCCTTTACCGCGGGAACCGCTGTCGCCGCTGGCGACGCAAAGCGTGGCGCACAGCTCTTTCAGCAATGCATGGCTTGCCACTCCGTACAACCCGGCGAGCACATGACCGGGCCGAGCCTCGCGCATGTCTGGGCTCACAAGGCTGCCAGCGGCGAAGGCTTCGAGCGCTATTCGGAGGCGCTGCAGCACTCCGGCATAACGTGGAACGAGGCGACGCTCGACAAGTGGCTCGCGAATCCGGCGCAACTCGTGCCTGGGACCAGCATGACTTTCCCGGGCATCAAGGAGGCGCAGGCGCGCCAGGATGTCATTGCCTATCTCAGAGCGGTGGGCGAGAACAAGGCGCCCAAGCCCGCGCAAGGCGGCGGCGGAATGATGGGCATGGCGCGCGGCAAGATGGACCTGAAGAGCGCTCCGCCGAGCGGACAGGTGCGCGCCATCAAATACTGCGGCGATACCTACACGGTCGAGACCGCCGATGGAAAATCCGAGAAGATCTGGGAATTCAATCTGCGCTTCAAGAGCGACTCGAGCAAGCTCGGCCCTGCGCCCGGCAAGCCGGTCGCGGTGGGCGCCGGAATGCAAGGCGACCGTGCGTCCCTGGTATTCGCCTCGCCGAAGGAAATCAGCGAATTCATCCAGTCATCCTGCCGCTGAGATGGTTTGTGGCCGCGCTGCTGCTCGCCTCGTGCAGCGAGTCGCCCGGTGATGACCCGCGCGCCGATCCGCGCGATGCCGCGAGGGTCGCGCTGGGGGCGAAGGTCTATGCGGAGAATTGCGCCGCCTGCCACGGCGCCAAGCTCGAAGGCCAGCCCGACTGGCGCCGGCGCCTGTCCAATGGGCGGATGCCCGCGCCGCCGCACGACGATAGCGGCCATACCTGGCATCACCCGGACGCCGTGCTCTTCGGCATCACCAAGAAAGGCGTGGTGCCGCCTTACGCGCCGGCTGGATACGAGAGCGACATGCCGGCTTTCGCCGGCAAGCTCTCGGACGACGAGATCTGGAC
>DASWER010000206.1:0-4092 GCA_036394655.1 Burkholderiales bacterium | reverse complement strand
GCGCGTCTCGTCCCACACGGCGTACTCGTGCTCGTGGCGCGCGTTCGCGCCTTCGATGAGGTAGGCCTGCGCCTTCACCTTGAGCATCAGGTCGACCACGTCCTTGAGCTCGATGTCGTAGGCGTGCGGCCCGTGCCAGCTGCCCCAGCACAGGTGATAGCGCACGCGATCCTCTGGGACGTTGCGCAGCGCATGGTTCAGCGCTTCGATGCGCATCTCGGTCCGCTTGCGGAATGCGGCGAGGCCCATCTGGATGCCGATGCGGTCCCACAGCGCCACCAGCCAGGCGTCGTCGATCTGCAGCACGACGCCCGATTTGACGATGGTCTCGAACTCGACGCGCATCGCCTCGGCGATGGCGTAGACGAACTCCTCTTCGGTCTTGTAGTACTCGTTGCGCCGATAGACTTCTAGGCTCGCCGGCGCGGTCGAGGTGAGGAAGGCGTTCTCGGGATCGACATGTTTTTTGAGTTCCAGAACCTCGCGCTCGAGCGACGCCATGCCGGTGTAAGTGATCGGCCCGGTGCACACCCAGATCGGCCGCACGCGCTTGATCTGCTCGCCCGGTGAATAGAACAGCGTGCCCTTGTCGCCCGCATATTTGTAGAAGTCGGCAAACGCCTCGCGGTCCTTGCCTTGCGCGATCAGCGGGATCGCGCCCGGCGCCGGCGGCCGCGGCTCGAAGCCGCCGAAGCGTTGCTCGACATAGGAAAGCCAGTCGCCGCCCTTGGTGTATTCGCCTTCGTTGATGAGATCGAGGCCCAGCTCGCGCTGCTTGCGCACCACCGCGTCAACCGAGCTTCCATCGAGCAACGGGAGGCTTCCCACATGCGTGGTGAGTATCTTTTCACTGCTGCGTTTCATTTTTGGTATGGTACGGCTTCCCAGGAGGAGGAAATCATGGTTCGCATCACACTCGCCATCGTCGCGGCGCTTGCCGCGTTCGCGGCGCACGCGCAGCAGACCGTCAAGATCGGCATGCCCCTGACCCTCTCGGGCCAGTTCGCCGACGCCGCCAACCAGATGCTGAACGGCGCTAAGACGTACATGAAGATGCACGGCGACACCGTCGCCGGGCGCAAGATCGAGCTCATCACCAAGGACGTCGGCGGCCCGGCGCCCGACGTGGCGAAGCGCCTGTCGCAGGAACTGGTGGTGCGCGACAACGTCGACATCCTCGCCGGCTACGTGCTGACGCCCAACGCCATGGCCGGCGGCGATGTTTCCGCCGAGGCGAAGAAGTTCATGGTGGTGATGAACGCCGCGACCTCGGTGGTGATCACCAAGTCGCCCTACATGATCCGCACCTCGGTGACGCTGCCGCAGGTGATGGAGACCTTCGGCACCTGGGCGGCCACTAAGGGCGGCGTCAAGCAGGTGTACACCATGGTGACCGACTACGGCCCGGGCCACGATTCGGAGAGCGCCTTCCAGAGCGCGTTCAAGGCCGCCGGCGGCACGGTGGTCGGCTCGGTGCGCTTCCCGGTGGCGAACCCCGACTTCTCCGCTTTCGTGCAGCGTGCGAAGGACATGGCGCCGGAATCGATCTTCATTTTCATCCCCGGCGGCGCGCAGCCCGCGGCGCTCGGCAAGGCTTTCGCCGAACGCGGCATCGACAAGAGAAAGACCAAGGTGCTCGGCTCGGGCGAGACCACCGCGGAAGCCGCGCTGAAGAGCATGGGCGACACGGCGCTCGACATCATCACCGCCTGGCACTACGACTACATGTCGAAGAACCCGCTCAACGTGAAGTTCGTCAAGGAGTACCAGGGCGTCTCGGGCGGACGCAACCCGGACTTTTTCTCGATCGGCGGCTACGACGGCATGCACGCCATCTACGAGACGCTGAAGAAGACCGGCGGCAAGACCGACGCCGAGGCGATGATCGCGGCCGCCAAGGGCCTGAAGTGGGAGAGCCCGCGCGGCCCGATGATGATCGACCCCGAGACGCGCGACGTGGTGCAGAACGTCTACATCCGCCGCGTCGAGAAGGTCGGCGGCGAGCTGGTGAACGTGCCGTTCGACACCATCCCGATGGTGAAAGACCCGGCCGGGGAGCGCCGGAAGCAGAAGTAGCCCGATGCTGCTAAGCCGCTAGGCGATGCTGTCCTCGCTCGGAGGCGTGCTCTTCGACGGGTTCGCCTACGGGATGCTGTTGTTCCTGCTGTCGGTAGGGCTGTCGGTGACGCTGGGGATGATGAACTTCGTCAACCTGGCGCATTGCAGCTTCGCCATGGTGGGCGGCTACACCACCGTGACGCTGGTCAACCAGCTGGGCTGGCCGTTCCTCGCCAGCCTGCCGGCGGCCTTCGCCAGCGCCGCCGTGCTCAGCATCGTCTTCGAGCGCGTGCTGTTCAGGCGCCTGTACAAGGCGAGCGACCTCGACCAGTGCCTGCTGACCATCGGCGTGGTGTTCATCTCGATCGCCGCGTTCGCCTGGTTCTACACCACCGAGCAGCAGTCGGCGCGCGTGCCGGCGTGGCTGCAAGGCTCGCTGCAGGTCGGCGGCGTGACCTTCGCCTACTACCGCATCTTCCTGATCGTGGTCTCGCTGGCGATCAGCGGCGCGCTGATCTTCCTGCTCGAGAGGACGCGGTTCGGCGCGCAAGTGCGCGCGGCGGTCGACAACCAGCGCATGGCGCGCGGCCTGGGCATCGACGTCGACCGCGCCTTCATGATCACCTTCGCGCTCGGCGGCGGCCTCGCCGGGCTGGGCGGTGCGCTCGCGATCCAGGTGGTCGGCCTCGACCCCACGTTCGCCCTGACCTATCTGGTCTATGTGCTGATCGTCGTCTCGGTCGGCGGCCTCGGCTCGATCGGCGGCTCCTTCGCCGCGGCGGTGGTGCTCGGCATCAGCGACATGGCGGGCAAGTACTACGTTCCCTGGCTCGGCGCCTTTCTCATCTACCTCGTGATGGTCGGCCTCCTGATGTGGCGGCCGCTGGGTCTCTTTGGAAAACGGTGATAACTGCGGCTAGCGATTTTTTCCAGCGCCAGGCGCGTGTGCGACCGCTGGAGATCGCGTTCTGGCTCGCGACGCTGCTGCCGTTCGTGGTGGCGCCCGCGTACCTCTCGCTCGCCAGCCAGATCGCAATTACTGCCCTGTTCGCGCTGTCGCTCGATCTGATCCTCGGCTATACCGGCATCGTCTCGCTCGGGCACGCCGCGTACTTCGGCTGCGGCGCATACGCGGCGGGACTGCTCGCCCGGCATTACACCGCTGAGCCGCTCATCGGGCTGGTGGCAGCCGCAATAGCGGCGGGACTGCTGGGCTATGCGACCAGCCACATCATCGTGCGCTTCCGCCACCTCGCACTCATCATGCTGACGCTCGGCCTGGGCCTCCTGGTGCACGAGGCGGCAAATAGCGCGAGCGCGCTCACCGGCGGCACCGACGGCCTGCAGGGCGTGAAGATGGCGGCGCTCTTCGGGTTCAAGTTCGATCTCTATGGGCGCACGGCGTACGCGTATTCGCTGGCCGTCCTGTTTCTGGTTTTTTTAGTGGCAAGGCGCGTGATCCACTCGCCATTCGGCCTGGCGCTGCGCGGCATCCGTGAGAACGCGCTGCGCATGCCGGCGATCGGCGCGCCGAGCCTCGCGCACCTGCGCAAGGTGTACACCATCGCCGCGGTGATGGCCGGCGTCGCCGGCGCGCTGCTGACGCAGACCACCTCCACGGTGTCGCTCGAGGTGCTGTCGTTCGGCCGCTCGGCCGACGTGCTGGTGATCCTGATCCTCGGCGGCGCCGGGCGCCTTTACGGCGGCATCGTCGGCGCCATCATCTACATGGTGGCGCGCGACCAGGTCTCGGGGATGAACCCGCAGTACTGGTATTTCTGGATCGGGCTCCTGCTGGTCGCGGTGGTCATGTTCCTGCCGAACGGCATCCTGGGCGGACTGAGTGCTCTCCACAAAAAATCTCAATAAGACCTTCGGCTCGCTAGTGGTGGCGCAGGACATCGCGCTCGAGCTGCCGCAAGGCGTGCGCTACGCGCTGATCGGGCCGAACGGCGCCGGCAAGACCACGCTCATCAACCTCCTCACCGGCATGCTGCGCCCGGACAGTGGGCAGATTTTCCTCGGCGGCAGCGA
>DASWER010000205.1:0-4309 GCA_036394655.1 Burkholderiales bacterium | reverse complement strand
ACTAACATCACCGCCGTTAACCGGGATTAGGTCAAGGGCGCAATCAACACGGGTAATGAGAATCGGACCGTGTGTTTGCGCCAAGGTGTCTAACACGTCTATTCCTTCATGAGTCAGCCCGTTGATGCCGATTCGGGAGCGATACCCTCGGCGGACCAGCCACGGACCCGCTTTGCCGCAGGACCCGGCAGCGTCGTGGCGTAAATTCCTGCAATGAGGAACGAGCGCCTTTCTTTGAGCGGGCCAAACGTATCCGGAAAAGAAGACTTCTATGGTGTCGAAGTACGCGAGGACTCGGTTCGGGCACTCAACTTCCCAAGGTGGGGTTCGAGTTGGTGTATTCATGACCTGCCTTTTCTCCGTTTCTTGCCAGCCCGCCCGTAACGCTCGATAAGCGCTGCCCGACCCGCAGCAAGCAGCTCGTCAATGTCGTATCCGAGCTGCGCGTAGAATTTCCGGTGCCAGTACGCTTCGTGTGCCCGCCGGATCGCCGCTTCGTGCTTGCCCAAGCGGGGAAACCGTGCGGCAATCGCGAAGGCTAGTGGCCAGTCGTCGGCTGTCATCGCGGCGCGAAGTTGCGCAAGCTTGCTGAGGCGTTTACCGGTCATGTCTGCGCCCCGAAACGGTCCGGGCGACTACCCTGCCGGTGAAGAGAATCGGTAGTGCCTTGGCGGCACTACTTTGCTTAACGCCTAATAACCCGCGTGTACACGCTGGTCTGCGTCAATGTGCCGGTGAAGGGCACCTCGAACTCGATCGCCTTGTGCTGGGCGTCGAGCCAGATGCAGACGAACGCCTCTTCCTTGCGCGACGCGAGCTTGAGGCGCAGATAGTCGCGCACCGCGCCGGGCGAAGTGAGCGCCGCGTTCTCCTTGAGCTTTTCCTGCAGCGAGCGGCGCGCGAGCTCGATGGCAGCGGCGAATTGCGCCCGCTTCGCCGGTCCCAAGCCTTTGATGGTCTCCAGCTCCGCGCCGGCCTCGAGCATGTGCGTCACGCCGCCATATTGCGTCAGCAGGTCGCGCGCCAGATCCACCGCGCTCTTGCCGCGCACGCCGGAGCGCAGCAGCACGGCGATGAGCTCGCCATCGCTCAGCGCGGTTGCGCCTTTCGCGAGCAGTTTTTCGCGCGGCCGCTCCTCCAGCGGCCAGTCGGAGATCGGCATGGCTTGGGCTTACAATCCTCATCCCTTCTAACGGGGCGAGCCGCGTGGCGTTGACTGGCAGGAAGCTCATCCTCGGATTGACCGGTGGCATCGCCGCCTACAAGGCGGCGGAGCTGACGCGCCTGCTGGTCAAGCGCGGCGCCGACGTGCGCGTGGTCATGACCGAAGCCGCGACGCGCTTCATCACGCCGATGACCCTGCAGGCGTTGTCGGGACAGCCGGTGTGGACCGATCTCTGGGACTCGCGCGTTAACGATGCGATGGGGCATATCGAGCTGTCGCGCGATCGCGAGCTGATCGTGGTGGCGCCGGCCTCGGCTGATTTTCTCGCCAAGCTGGCCAACGGTTCGGCCGCCGATCTGCTTTCCAGCTTGTGCCTGGCGCGGCGCTGTCCGCTGGTCGTGGCGCCGGCGATGAATGTCGAGATGTGGCAGAACGCCGCGACCCGGCGCAACGTGGCGCGGCTCGCCGAAGATGGCGTGACGCTCGCCGGGCCGGCCGCGGGCGACCAGGCCTGCGGCGAGGTCGGCTTGGGCCGCATGCTCGAGCCCGCGCAGATCGCCGCCGAGATCGAAGCGCTCCTCGCGCCGAAGGCGCTCGCCGGCAAGCGCGTGCTCGTGACCGCGGGGCCGACCGAGGAGCCGGTCGACCCGGTGCGCGTTCTGACCAATTCCAGCTCCGGCAAGATGGGCTATGCCGTCGCGCGTGCGGCGCACGAGGCCGGAGCGGAAGTGACCCTGGTGAGCGGGCCGGTAGCGCTCGCCACGCCCCCCGGCGTTTCGCGCGTCGACGTGCGCACCGCCGAGGAAATGTTCGCGGCGGTGAAAAAGGCGGCGCCAGGCAGCGATGTGTTCATCTCGGTGGCGGCGGTAGCGGACTATCGGCCGAAGGAAGCATCGCCGCGCAAGCTGAAGAAGGTCAATGGCCGCGCAGTGCATCTCGAGCTGGTCGAGAACCCGGACATCCTCGCCTACGTGGCCGGGATGAAGCCTGCGCCGTTCTGCGTCGGCTTCGCCGCCGAGAGCGAGGACCTGGCGCGCAACGCCGCCGAGAAGCGCCGCAAGAAGAACGTCCCGCTGATCGCCGCCAATCTCGCGCAGGACGCGATCGGCACCGACGACAGCGCCATCAAGCTCTACGACGAGCGCGGCGAGCACGACCTCGGGCGCGGCCCGAAGCTCGAGCTCGCGCGCAAGCTCCTCGCGCACGTCGCGCAAGCGCTGCCGCGCCGCAAATGAAGAAGCTGGAAGTGAAGGTCCTCGACGAGAGGATCCGCGGCATGCTGCCGCATTACGCCACCCCCGGCGCCGCCGGCCTCGACCTGCGCGCTTGCATCGATGCGCCGCTGACCCTCGCCGCCGGCGACAGCCATTTGGTCTCCTCCGGCATCGCCATCCATGTCGCCGACGCCGGCCATGCCGCAGTGATCCTGCCGCGCTCGGGCCTGGGCTCGAAGAACGGCATCGTGCTTGGCAACCTGGTCGGCCTGATTGATTCCGACTACCAGGGCCCGCTGATGGTCTCGCTGTGGAACCGCGGAACAGCCCCCTTCACCATCCAGCCGATGGACCGCATCGCGCAGCTGGTGGTGGTGCCCGTCGTGCAGGTGCAGTTCGAGGTGGTCGAGGAATTCGCCGCCAGCGCGCGCGGCGCCGGCGGCTTCGGTTCTACTGGGCGCTAGGTCAACATATCGGCCCAGATGTTGCGGGCCCAGCTCCAGCCGTACTGGCCTTCGAGCTCGCTGCGCGCGGCGGAAACCCCGCCCGCGCCTTTCACCGGAATGATCGTGTTCTGCCCCGCGTCGTACTGGTGCACCGAGGCGACGTGGATCACTTCCTTGTCGGAGACGAAGCTGTAGCAGGTGTTGCTCATCACCGGGCTGGGGTTGGGCTCGCGGCCGTTCAGGACCTCGACGATCGCTGCGGCGCAGACCTTCGCGTGCGAGTTTGCCATGTGACCTGACTTCGGCATGCCCGCGGCAGAAAGCGTCGCATCGCCGAGCACGTGGATGCCTTTGACGGCCTTCGACTCCATGGTGCGCCAGTCGACGTCGCACCAGCGGTTGTTGCTCGTGATGACGCCGGCCCTGAGCGCGATGTCGGCGGCGCGCTGCGGCGGCACCACGTTCAGCACATCGCCCTTCACCGTGTCGAACTCGGTGCGCACGCTCATCGTCTGGCCATCGACCGCCAGCACTTTCGCGTTTGGCCGGTACTCGATGATGCCCTTGTAGAGATCCTCCCAGGCGCGCTTGAAGAGCGGCCCCTTGGAGGTGACGTCGGGGTTGGCGTCGAGCAGCAGCACCTTGGAGCGCGGCTTCGCCTGCTTGAAGTAGTGCGCCACCTGGCAGGCGCGCTCGTAGGGTCCGGGCGGGCAGCGGTACGGCGCCACCGGCACCGAGAGGATGTAGACCCCGCCATCAGGCATCGCTTCGAGCTGGCGTCGCAGCGCCACGGTCTGCGGCCCGGCCTTCCAGGCATGCAGCACGCGCTCGCCAGCGGCCTCGTAGCCCTCGACTTCGTTGAAGAGGAAGTCGACGCCGGGCGCGAGCACCAGCCGGTCGTAGACCAGCTGGCTGCCGCGACCGAAGGTGACCAGCTGCTTCGCGCTGTCGATCGCGACCGCCTCGCCATTCAGTACGTCGACACCGTATTTGCCCAGGCCGTCGTAGCTGTGCGTGATGTCGCCCATGCTGCGGTTGCCGCCGAGCACCAGGTTCGAGATCGGGCAGGAAACGAATTCGCTCTGCCGGTCGACCAGCACCACCTGGACGCTCGGCTGCCACATCGCCACGTACTTGGCCGCGGTCGCGCCGCCGAAGCCGGCGCCGATCACCAGCACGCGCGGCTTGGCCTTGACGCTTCCAGGGGTGGCGCAGCCGGCGAGCGAGGCGGCGCCGGCGAACTTCAGGAACTGGCGGCGTCTCATCGCGGCCTCCGCGAGAAGTAGTCGGCGACCAGCTCGATCTGCTGTTCGCTGTAGCCCTTCGCGATCTGGTGCATCACCGTGGCGGGCCGCGTGCCGTCGCGGAACCCTTTCATCTTGGCCACGATGTCGTCCTTCGGCAGGCCGGCGAGCGAAGCCACCTCCTGCGTGACGCTGCGGCCGTCGGTGCCGTGGCAGCTGGCGCAGGTGGCCGCGAGGCTG
>DASWER010000204.1:0-1559 GCA_036394655.1 Burkholderiales bacterium | reverse complement strand
TTCTCGACCACGAAGGTCTCCTTGAGCTGCTCGGTGAGGTTCTTCGCGACGATGCGGCCCAGCGTGTCGGCGCTGCCGCCCGGCGCGAAAGGAGCAATGATCTTGACGGGACGCGCGGGCCAGGGCTGCGCAGCGGCAGTGAAACTGAGGAGCAGAGTGCAGAGGGTGAGTAGGCAGCGGATCATGCGGCGATTCTATAATCAGCGCGATGCACGATTGCATCGACGTTCACACTCACATCGTCCCCGAGAATTTTCCACCGTACGCCGGCCGCGGGCGCGACGTGCCATGGCCGTCGATGGCGCCGGCGCATGCCTGCCACCGCCACGTGATGATCTCGGACAAGGTCTATCGCACCGTGTCCGACGGCTCCTGGAGCGCGCCAAGGCGCATCGAGGACATGGGCGCGATGCGCATCACGCGCCAGGCGATCTCGCCGATGCCGGAGCTGCTCTCCTACTGGCTGCCGCTCGAGGACGCGAAGGTGATGATCCGGTATCTCAACGACCAGATCGCCGCCATGATCGCAGCGGCGCCGCAGCGCTTCATCGGCCTGGGCGCGGTGCCGCTGCAGGATGTCGATGCGGCGATCCGCGAGCTCGAGTACTGCAGGAGCCTCAAATTCGCCGGCGTGGAGATCGCGAGCCACGTCAATGGGACCTCGATCGGCGATCCGAGGTTCGAGCCGTTCTTCACCGCGGCAGAAAAGATGGGCGCGGCGATCTTCGTCCACGCCCTGCGGCCCGCCGGCCAGGACCGCATCGTCGGCGCCTTTGCCGAGCAGGCGGTGTGCTTCCCGGGCGACATCGGCCTCGCCTGCGCCTCGATGATCACCGGCGGCATCGGCGGGCGCCATCCGAAGCTGCGCATCGCGTTCAGCCACGGCGGCGGCGTGATGTCGATCCTGCTGCCGCGGCTGGTGCACGCCTGGAACATGTTCCCGAAGGCGAAGGAGTCGCTCAACGAATCGCCGTCGGTAACGGCGAAGCGCTTCTACTACGACCAGCTGGTGTTCGAGCCGCGCGCCGTTCAGTTCCTCATCGACACGTATGGCGCAAGCCAGGTCGTCATCGGCACCGACTATCCCTTCGCGCTCGGCGACACGCACCCGATGAAGACCCTCGAGCTCGCCCAGGTCCACGGCGAGACGCTGGTGGCGATCAGTTCAGGGAACGCGAAGCGGTTTCTGGGTCTCTGAATTCGGGGACGCTCATTTGCCAAATGAGCGAACTCCTTTAGCTACCGCGCCGCCGGAGTTCGGGCTCCGTCCCCGAATTCAGTCGCGGTTTCTGGGTCTTTGACCAGGCTCGGCAAGAGCTCGCTGATCGAGCCCGGCAGCACCGCGTCTGCCACGTCGTCGAACGGCGTGGGCTGCGCATTCATGATCACGGTCTTCGCGCCGGCGTTGCGCGCGAGGTCGAAGGCGCCGGCGATCGGGTAGACCTGCAGGCTGGTGCCGATGGCGAAGAACAGATCGGCTTCGCCCGCGGCCAGCATCGCGCGCTCGATCACCTCGGGCACGAGCTGCTGGCCGAAGGAGATGGTGTCGCTCTTGAGGA
>DASWER010000203.1:0-5392 GCA_036394655.1 Burkholderiales bacterium | reverse complement strand
CGGCGCTGGGACAAGGCGCGCAAGAAAATGCTCACCGCCGGGCTCGATGCCTTCGTGTTCCTCGGCAACGACATCTACTGGGGCATGGGCATGGCGAACCTGCGCTACATGCTGCAGGTCGACACGCACCTGGGCGCCGAGGCGATCTTTCCGCTCGCCGGCGACCCGGTGGCGTGGACCGGCGTGCCGCACATGAACCGCCCGACGAACATGTACCACTCGCTGAATACGTGGATGACGGACTTCCGCACGCGCGGTGGCATGCCGGCGCTGGCCGATGAGCTGCGCGCAAGGGGATTGGATAAATCGAAGCTCGGGCTGGTGGGCTTCTCGTCGACCATCCAGATCACGCCGACGATCCTGCACCAGGACGTGCTCACGCTCCAGAAGCTGCTGCCGGAGGCGCAGTTCATCGACGCGAGCTGGATCCTCGAGGAAATGCGCATCGTGAAGAGCGAGGAAGAGATCGAGATGCTGCGCAAGGCCGGCAGGATCGCGCGCAAGGTGGTCGACGCGATGATCGAGACGGCGCGGCCGGGCATCCCCGAGGCGGCGGTCTACGCCGAGATGATCAAGACGCAGATCGCCAACGGCGGCGAGCCCAACATCTTCAATCTCTTCGGCTCGGGGCCGGTCGAGCACCCGAAGGACGAGCTCTGGCACATGCTGCACGGCTGCGAGCAGCCGCTCGCGCCGACGATGCGGCCGCTCGCGGAGGGCGATCTCATAGCCACCGAGTGGCACACCAAGTACGGCGGCTATCGCTGCCATACCGAGTTCTCGGTGTATCTGGGCAAGCGCGCGCCCAAGGAGCTGCTCAACATCTGGAGCGTCTCGGTCGAGTGTCTGCAGGCGAGCAAGGAAGCGCTGGTCGCCGGCAAGACCATCCGCGAGGCGCTCGAGATCATCCGGCGTCCCGCGGCCAAGGCGGGCCTCGATTGGGTCGAGCTCGGCTTCCATGCGATGGGTACCGCGTCGCCCGAGTTTCCGACGGTGGTGTACGCCGAGGGCTACGGCAGCAACACGCTGAACGGCCACCGCATCATGGAGTTCGTGCTCGAGGAAGGCATGTGCTTCGGCAACAACATCGACCTGCACGACTCGCGCTGGAAGCCCGACGTCGGCACGATGCTTTCGGATTTCATGGTGGTGCGGCCCCACAAGGCCGAGTGCCTGATCAACACGCCTACCGAGTTCGTCCAGAAGGGTTAAGGATGAATGGGCTCGTGCTCCTCGCGCTGCTTGCGCCATTGCTAGCGCAAGCGCAGGTGTTTCCGAGCAAGCTGGTGAAGGTGCAGGTACCGTTCTCGAGCAGCGCCGGGCCGACGGTGTTCATGCAGGTGCTGGCCGACAAGCTCTCGAAGGCCTGGGGCGAGCGCGTGATCGTCGAGCCCAAGCCCGGCGCGAGCGGCTTTCTCGCCATCGAGTCGGTGAAGCACGCCGCGCCCGACGGCCACGAGCTGCTGATCGTGAGCAACTCGCACGTCGCCATCAATCCCGCGCTGTACAAGAAGCTGCCGTACGACCCGCAGATGGATTTCGTGCCGGTGGCGCTCATCTATCGCGCGCCCTATTTCGTCACCGTCTCGGCGAGCGGCCCGTACCCGACGGTGCCGGCGCTGATTGCCGCGGCGAAGGCGAATCCCGGCAAGCTGACCTACGGCATCGCGTTCGTCGGCAGCCCGCCGCACCTGGGCGGCGCGCTGTTCGGCTTTCTCACCAGCACCGACATGGCGCCGGTCGCGTTCAAGGAGCAGAACCAGCTCTATGTCGCGCTGGCGAACGGCGATCTCTCCTGGGCGCTCTCGACCATCGGCTCGGCGCTGCCGCTGATGAAGGCAGGCAAGGTCAAGCTGATCGCGGTGGCTGCCGCATCGCGTTCCCCCCTGGCACCGGAAATCCCCACCATCGCGGAGGCCGGCGGTCCGGCGGGTGCCGAAGTCGAGGCCTGGCTCGCGATGCTGGCGCCGCGCGGCACGCCGGCGGGCGTGGTACGGCGGATCAACGCCGACGTCGTGAAGCAGCTCGGCGACGCCGACGTGCTCGAGCGCATGCGCGTGCTGGGCTTCCAGGCGACGCCCGATTCGCCGGAGGAAGTCGCCCGCCTGATCCGCGAGGACACGCGCAAGTACGGCGAGCTGGTGCGCAAGGTCGGCGCGACGGCGGATTGATGGCGCCGCGCGACGAGTACGACGTCATCGTCGTCGGCTCCGGGGCCGGCGGCCTCGGCACTGCGCTCGCCGCCGCCGCCGCGGGTCTCTCGGTCGCGGTGCTCGAGAAAGACCGGCTGATCGGGGGCGGCACCGCGCTCTCCGCCGGCGGCCTGTGGGCGGGATGCAATCACCTGCAGCGCGCCGCCGGCATCGCCGATTCCCGGCAGGCGGTGCTCGATTACCTCAATTTCGTCGGCGGCGGTGCCTCGGAGCCCGCGCATGTCGAGGCCTTCGTCGACCATGCGCCGGTGGCGCTCGAGCATTTCGAGCGCTGCGGCGTGAAGGCGCAGCTCGTGCTCGGCTTTCCCGATCATTACTTCCCGGTGGCGCCCGGCTCGGTGGAGCGCGGCCGCACGCTCGAAGCGCAGGCGATCTCGGTGCACGAGGTCGGCGAGTGGGGCGCGAAGATCCGCGACTCGCAGATCGATCCGCACCGCGTCGGTGTCGGCGAGTTCCTCGCCTCGGGCGGGCTGGTCAACAAGAAGGGCCGCGATCCGGCGCTCCTGGCCGAGCGCAACGCCAAAGGCATCCGCACCTGCGGCGCCGCGCTGGTGACGCAGCTCTTGAAAGCCAACCTGGGCCGCGGCACCGCGGTATTTCTCTCCTCGGCCGCCGAGCGCCTTGTCCAGCGGGATGGTCGCGTCGCGGCAGTGCATGTGAACGGTCGAGAGGTCCGCGCGCGGCGCGCGGTTGTGCTCGCCACCGGCGGCTGGGAAGGCGATGCCACGATTGCGCGCACCTTCGAGGGCCTGCCGGGGATGCGATCCGCGTTCCCGAAAGCGGTGTCAGGCGATGCGCTGCGCCTTGCCTGCGAAGTGGGCGCGGCGACGACCCTTATCCGCAACAACCTCGCGCTGATCCTTGGCTTCATGGTGCCGCCGCAGACGCCGGGGCAGGAAGCCGAGTTCCGCCATTCGCAGGTGCGCGAGTGCGCCTGCCCTCACAACATCATCGTCAATGCCGACGGGCAGCGCTTCTCGGACGAGGGCTACTTTCCGGACACCTCGGCGGCGCTGCGCGAGTACGACGTCTGGCGCCGGCGATTCCGCAACCTGCCGGCCTATCTGATCTTCGACAGCCAGTTCGTGGAGAACTTCGCCTTTGCCGGCGGCGAAGCGGGCGCGCCGCCGCCCGAGTGGGTGATGCGGGCGAGCACGCTCGCCGAGCTGGCGCGCAAGCTTGGCGTCTCCCCCGAGGGCCTGGAGAAGACGGCGCAGCGGTTCAATGGCTTCGTGCGCGAAGGGGTCGATCGCGATTTCAATCGCGGCGGCAAGAAGTGGAAGCAGGCAGCGCCCGAGGCGATCAAGACCGGCAGCGCCGCAAACCGCGCGCTCGGCACGATCGAGAAGGCGCCGTTCTACGGCATCGAGGTGGTGCCGGCGCCGGTGGTGCCGAGCGGCGGACTGCGCACCAACCGCCACGCGCAGGTCATGTCGGTGCGCGAGCAGCCGATCGACGGACTCTATGCGGTGGGAAATGCGGCGGCGCACCTGGAGTTCGGCATGGGCTACCAGGCCGGCATCTCGCTCATGTCGGCGCTCACCTTCGGCTACCTTTGCGTCGAGCACATCAAACGAGGAGAGGCATCATGATGAACAGGGCCCTGGCAGCACTGCTGCTGGCGTTGCCGATGGCGGTCGCGGCGCAGACGTTTCCGACCAAGACGGTGCGCATCGTCTCGCCGTATCCGCCCGGTGCAGGACCCGATACGGTGGCGCGCCTGCTTGCCGAGAAGCTGTCGAAGGGCTGGGGCCAGCAGGTGATCGTCGAGCCGCGTCCCGGCGCCAACGGCTTTCTCGCGATGGAGGCGGTGAAGAAATCCACCGACGCGCACGACGTGGTGCTGGCCGACAACGGCCATATCGCCGTCGCGCCTTCGCTCTTCAAGCGCCTGCCGTACGACGTCGAGAAGGATTTCCAGCCGGCGGCGCTGATTTATCGCGCCGACTTCCTGATCGCCGTCGCCACGAGCGCGCCTTACAAGAGCGTCGGCGAGCTGATCGCCGCGGCCAAGGCGAGCCCGGGAAGGATTTCCTACGCCACGCCGTTCGTCGGCAGCCCGTCGCATCTGGGCAGTGCGCTGCTCGAGATGCGCACCGGCACGCAGATGCTGCACGTACCGTTCAAGGAGACTTCGCAAATGGTGGCCGCGGTGGGCAACGGCGACGTCACCTGGACGCTCACCACGCTCGCCACCGCAGGATCGCTGGTGCGCGCGGGCAAGGTGAGGTTTCTCGCCGTGGCGGCGAAATCGCGCCTTCCCGCGCAGCCCGAGATCCCGACGGTGCCGGAGTCGGGCGGGCCGGCGGATTACGAGGTGAACGGCTGGGTCGCCTTTCTGTCGCCGGCCGCGGCGCCGCGCGAAGCGGTGGAGGCGATCAACGCGGCGGTGAGCAAGGCGCTGGCCGAGCCAGACTTGCGCGAGCGCCTGACGACATTCGGCTTCACGCCGCTGCAAGCCTCGCGTGCCGCGCTCGCCGATCTAATCCGCGCCGACACGGCGAAATTCGGCGAGCTGGTGCGCAAGACCGGCGCCACGATCGATTAGGGATGAAATGAAACGCTGGCTCATTCTCTTGGCGGCACTCCTGCCTCAGCTGGCGACGGCCCAGGGGTTTCCCTCGCGCCCGGTGAAGCTGGTGACGCCGTATTCCACCGGCATCGGGCCCGACCTCTATGCGCGCGCGCTGGGCGAGCTCTTGCAGAAGGAATGGGGCCAGCCGGTGCTGGTCGAAGCGAAGCCCGGCGGCAACGGCTTTATCGCGGTGGAGCAGGTGAAGAAGGCGGCGCCGGACGGCCAGGAGCTGCTGGTGCTCGCCAATTCCCACCTGACGATCAATCCGGTGCTGTTCAAGAATGTCCCCTACGACCCGATCGCGGATCTCACGCCGATCGCCGGACTGTACCGGGCGTATTTCTTCGTCGCGGTGAAGAGGGATGGTCCCTATAACAGCGTGAAGGAGCTGATTGCGGGCGCGAAGGCGAACCCGGGCAAGCTGACCTACGGCACGCCGTACGTCGGCAGCCCCTCGCATCTCGGCAGCGCGATCTTCGAGCACGAGACCGGCACGAAGATGGTCCACGTGCCGTTCAAGGAGTCGCTGCAGATCTTCACTTCGATCGCCAACGGCGACGTCACCTGGGCGGTGGCCACCGCCTCGTCTACCGCGCCGATGGTG
>DASWER010000202.1:0-8019 GCA_036394655.1 Burkholderiales bacterium | reverse complement strand
TGGCTGCCGGCGCGCAGGCCGACGGAGATGGGGACGTCCTTGAGGTCCTCCGGCCGGCGAATCCTGGATTCAGGCCGCACGAAGATCGCCCAGGGCGACACGCCGTAGCAATCGCCGACGAAGCGGCCCATGCCCGATGCTGCGTTGGAGATCGAGCCCCAGACGCAGGCGCACTGGATCACGCTTTTGTCGCCCTCGGTATAGGGCTTGTCCTGCGGCCGCTGGAAGTAGTCCGAGCCCTTCCAGCTCGACTGCGTGCCGCGGAAGGTCTTCATGTCCCACTCGACCTCGATGCCCTCGGCGGCGAAGTAGCCTTCCTCCTTGGCGACGAAATCGTTGAGCCCCATGCCCTTGGGCGCCACGCGGACTTTTCTCATCGATCCTCCTGTTAACGGTGGAGGTGACTATACAACCGCGCTACCTTTCGGAAATGGCGTTCCGCGTGCTCGCGCTGTTTGGATTGCTGTCGATCCTGGTCGGCTGCGCGGCGCGCGAAAGCGTGGCCCAGGTCGACGCCCCCAAGTCGTTCCCGCGGGAGCAGGTCGTCAAGGGCGCGGAGCTCGCGCATATTGGCAACTGCATGAGCTGCCATACGGCCCAGGGCGGCAAGCCCTACGCCGGCGGCACGCCGCTCAAGACGCCCTTCGGCACCATCTATGGCACCAACATCACGCCGGACGCCGAGACCGGCATCGGCGGCTGGCCGCTCGAGGCCTTTTCGCGCGCCATGCGCGAAGGCCTCGACCGCGAAGGCCGGCACCTCTTTCCCGCCTTTCCGTACGACCATTTCACCAAGCTGACCGACGAGGACGTCGCGGCGCTTTATGCGTTCATCATGACGCGCGAGCCCGTCAAGGCGGAGAACCGGCGCAATGGCGTGCCGATCCCGCGCGCGGCGGTGGGGATATGGAAGTCGCGCTACTTCACTCCGGGCCGGTTGCAGCCGGATCCGGCGCGCAGCGCGGAATGGAACCGCGGCGCCTACCTGGTGGAAGGGCTCGGGCATTGCGGCGCCTGCCATACGCCGCGCAACTCGCTCGGCGCGGAAAAGAAGGACCAGGCCTTTGCCGGCGGCGAGGTCGAGGGCTGGCATGCGCCGGCGCTCGACTCGGCGTCGCCCTCGCCGGTGCCGTGGACCGTCGAGGCGATGCAGGCCTATCTGCGCAACGGCATCGCCGATCTGCACCCCATCAGCGCCGGGCCGATGGTGGACGTGGTGCACGGACTCTCGCAGGTGAGCGACGACGCGCTGCGCGCCATCTCGGTCTACACGGCGTCGCTCGACAAGCGCAGCGACGAAGAACGCCGGCGCGCGCGCGAGGCGGCGCTGGAGCGCGCGCGCACTGCGGTCGCCTTGAAGGGGCACGCGGTCTACGACGGCGCCTGCGCCGACTGCCATAACCGCGGGCGCGAGCAGGAAGGCGGCGCGCTGCAGCTGCCGCTCGGCACCGCGCTCACCATCCCGACGCCCCGTAATCTCGCTTACATCATCCGCGACGGCATCCTGCCGCACGAAGGCGAGCGCGGCGGCTGGATGCCACCCTATGCCGGCGCGCTCACCGACGAGCAGCTCACCGATTTGCTGATTTACCTGCGTGCGCTGAGCGGCCGGCCGGCATGGGCCGATGTTGCTGGTGAGGTACGCAAACTCTCGAAAGGCGAACGATGACCAAGCTCGAGATCAACGGCCGCGTGCAAGAGGTCGACGCCGATCCCGCGACGCCGCTGCTCTATGTGCTGCGCGACAACCTCGGCTTGAACGGCGCCAAGTTCGGCTGCGGGCTCGGCCAGTGCGGCGCCTGCGTGGTGATGGCCGACGGCGAGGCGATCTATTCGTGCCTGACCCCGATCTCGGTGCTCGAGAAGCGCAAGATCCGCACGCTGGAGGGCCTGGGTAGCGCGGAGCAGCCCGGGCCGATGCAGCGCGCCTTCATCGAGGAGCAGGCAGCGCAGTGCGGCTACTGCATCCCGGGAGTGATGCTGCGCGCGCAGGCGCTGCTCGAGCGCAGTCCCCGCGCTTCCGAAGCGGAGGTCCGTGCCGCGCTCCAGCCGCATCTTTGCCGCTGCGGCACGCACATGCGCATCGTGCACGCCGTGCTGCGCGCGGGTGAGCTGATGCGGGGCAAGTCGTGAACCGCCGCGACTTCCTCGCCACCGGCGGCGCGCTCTTCGTAGCGTTCGCCATCCCGGCGTGGGCGCAGAAGCTGCCGGGCGCGCTCGAGCGCACGCCGATGCTCGATGCCTGGATTGGCGTCGGCGCCGACGGGCGCATCACCGTGTTCACCGGAAAAGCCGAGCTCGGGCAGGGCATCAAGACCGCGATCCTGCAGATCGCCGCCGATCAGCTCGGCGTCGAGATGAAAGCGATCGAGCTGGTCACCGCCGATACCGCGCGCACGCCCAACGAAGGCTACACGGCGGGCAGCAACTCGATGAAGGACAGCGGCACCGCGATCCTGCACGCCGCGGCGCAAGCGCGCGAGATCCTGCTTGCCGAGGCGGCCAAGCGTTTTGCCTTGCCTGCCGACAAATTGACGGTGGAAAGCGGCCAGGTGGTTGCGCCCGATGGCCGGCGCGTCAGCTACGGCGCGCTGGTGGAAGGCAAGCTCTTCAACGTGCGCGCGGCGCAGGAGTCGAAGCTCAGCCGCTCGCGCAAATTCATGGGCAAGGCGGTGCAGCGGGTCGACATCCCCGCCAAGGTCACCGGCGGCGTCGCCTATGTGCACGATCTGCGGCTGCCGGAGATGGTGCACGCGCGCGTGGTGCGCCCGCCGAGCTACGGCGCGCGCCTCAAATCGGTGGAGACGGATCCGGTCGCCAGGATGCCCGGCGTGCTGAAGGTCGTGCGCGACGGCAGCTTCCTCGCCGTCGTTGCCGGGCGCGAGTGGCCCGCGGTGCAGGCGGTGCGCACGCTGCGCACGCGCGCGGTGTGGGACGAGCCGCGCAAGCTGCCGCGCGACATCTACGCCACGCTTGCGCAGCTGCCGGCGCAGGACATCCTGATTGCCAGTGGACAGGGCGTGCTGGGCGGCCGCGTGCTAGAGGCTGAGTACCGGCGTCCCTACCAGCTGCACGGCGCGATCGGCCCATCGTGTGCCGTCGCACGTTTTGAGAACGGCGAGCTCACCGTCTGGACGCACAGCCAGGGCGTGTATCCGCTGCGCGGTGCAGTCGCCGAGCTCGTCGGCTTGCCGGTCGAGCGCGTGCATTGCATCCATATGGAAGGCTCGGGCTGCTACGGACACAACGGCGCCGACGACGTCGCCGGCGACGCCGCGCTCATCGCGCGCGCGATGCCCGGGAAGCCGGTGCGCGTGCAATGGATGCGCGAAGACGAGCACGCCTGGGAGCCCTATGGCGCGGCGATGCTCACCAGGGTACGCGCTGGTCTTGACGACGCCGGCAAGGTGAGCGGCTGGCAGTACGAGGTTGCCAGCAATACGCACTCGACGCGCCCGGGCCGCGCGGGAGACCTGGTCGCCGGCTGGCACGTCGAGAAGCCCTTCGCGCCGACCCCGCCGCGGCCTTTGCCGCAGCCCGAAGGCGGCGGCGACCGCAACGCCATCCCGCTCTACCAGTTCCCCGGCACGCGGGTCACCAATCGCTTCATCCCCGAGATGCCGCTGCGCGTCTCGGCGCTGCGCGGGCTCGGCGCGTACATGAACGTGTTCTCGATCGAGAGCTTCATGGACGAGCTCGCCGCGGCGGCCAGGGCTGATCCGGTCGAGTTTCGCCTGCGCCACCTGCAGGATCAGCGCGCCAGGGATGTCATCCAATTAGCCGCCGACCGCTTCGGCTGGGCGGCCTACAAGAAGGTCAATGGGCGCGGGCGCGGCTTTGCCTTCGCGCGCTACAAGAACCTCGCCGCCTACTTCGCAATCGCGATGGAAGTCGAGCTCGAGCGCGAGACCGGCGACCTGCGCGTGCTGCGCGTGGTCGCCGCGGTCGACAGCGGCGAGGCGGTCAATCCCGACGGCATCAGGAACCAGATCGAGGGCGGCATCCTGCAGTCGATCAGCTGGACCACGTTCGAAGCGGCGATGTGGAACGATACGCGCATCACCAGCCGCGACTGGTCGGGCTATCCGATCCTGCGCTTCTCGCACGTGCCGCAGAAGCTGGAAGTGCAGGTGATCGATCGGCCCGGCGAGCCCTTCCTCGGCACCGGCGAAGCCTCGCAGGGACCCACCGCCGGCGCGCTCGCCAATGCGCTCGCGCATGCCGGTGGCGTGCGGGTGCGCGAGCTGCCGCTCAATGCCAGGCGCCTGAAACACGCTTTCACCGCGTAAATGGGGTCAGACCCCTACGGAAAACGACAGGGGTCTGACCCCGGATTCTGGAAACGCCAGCCGCAGTCGTGTCATCCAATTACAACCGATTAAAGGACAGCCCATGGCCCGCCTAGTGAAGCGCACGCCCCAGGAACCGACCCGCTACGTGATGGACGGGAAAGAGGTATGGCTGTGCAAGTGCGGCCTCTCGAACAAGCAGCCGTACTGCGACGGCTCGCACAAGATCACCAAGACCGAAGAGTCCGGCAAGCTCTATTGGTACGACGACAAAAACCAGCGCCACGAGGTGCCTGACGACTTTACCGGCATCCGCACGTTCTAAGGTACCGGCCGGCTCCCAGCGGCGGGAACGGCCGGAAGTCTCGCAGCATCCAATGCTGTGCCCATGAAGCCGCAACCCAGCATCACGACTGACCCGCAAGCTGCCGACAGCGCGCTCGTCGAGCGCGCGGCGGCAGGTGATCCGCGCGCGTTCGAAGCGATCATGCGCCGCTACAACCGGACGCTGTTTCGCACCGCGCGCGCCATCCTGCGCGATGACGCCGAGGCCGAGGACGCGCTGCAGGAAGCCTACATGCAGGCGCATCGCTCGCTCGGCAGCTTCCGCGCCGAGGCCAAGCTCTCGACCTGGCTCGCGCGCATCGTGGCGAACGAGGCGCTGATGCGCCTTCGCAAGCAGGCGCGCCGCGCCGAGATCGTGCCGATGCAGCCGGCGGCGGCGCAGGAGCTCGAACAGATACCGGATACCGACATGGACAAGGGTCCCCACGGCATGGCCGAGCGGATGGAAATGCGCCGCCTGCTGGAATCGCAGATCGATGCGCTGCCCGACACCTACCGCACGGTGTTCATGTTGCGTGCCGTGGAGGAGCTGTCGGTAGAGGAAACCGCCGCGATCCTCGAGATCCCGCCCGCCACAGTGCGCACGCGCTTCTTCCGCGCGAGGAGCCTGCTGCGCGAGGCGCTCGCGCAAAGCATCGACCTCGCCTGCGAGGACGCCTTCAGCTTCGCCGGTGCGCGCTGCGACCGCATCGTCGCCAACGTGTTGGCCCGAATCCACTCATCCAAGGAGACACCATGAACTGGAAACAAGTCCTGCCGCTCATCCTGGTTGCACCCGCGCTCGCGCTGGCCCAGGGCAAAGGCCCATCCGACCCGCAGATCGCCGGCATCGTGGTCACGGCAAACCAGATCGACATCGACGCCGGCAAGATCGCCAAGTCGAAAAGCAAGAACAAGGAAGTGAAGGACTTCGCGCAGCAGATGATCACCGACCATAACGCGGTCAACCAGCAGGCCGGCGCACTGGCGAAGAAGCTCGGCGTGACGCCGGAGGACAGCGAGACCAGCAACAGCCTGAAGAAGGGCGCGGCCGACAACATCGCCAGCCTCAAGACGCTGAAGGGCGCGCAGTTCGACAAGGCCTACGTCGAGCATGAAGTGGCCTACCACCAGGCGGTGCTCGACGCCATCGACAAGCTGCTGGTCCCGAGCGCGCAGAACGCCGAGCTCAAGGGCCTGATCATCAAGGTGCGCCCGGCGATCGCCACGCATCTCGATCACGCCAAGCACATCCGGGCCTCGTTGGGAAAGAAGTAGCGGCCAAATCGCATGAGGTCCGCATCGAAGGCATGAAGTTCGTCCCCGAGCGGCTCGAGGTCGCCGCCGGGGACCGCATCACCTGGACCAACCGCGACTTCGTGCCGCACAGCGTGACCGCCAGGGCCGCCGGCCTCGAGTCGGGCGACCTCGGCCAGGACAAGAGCTGGACTTATGTTGTGAAAAAGCCGGGGGAGATGGCGTATATCTGCCGGCTGCATCCGGTGATGCATGGTGTGTTGGTGGTGCGGTAGGCGGCTGGAATGGCGGCTCCCGGCGAGTGTTCGCCGGGTATGGAAGTGCATGACCGGGTCACGCAGCTCATCCCGCACTTACGGCGCTACGCCCGGGCGCTGGGGACGAGTGAAATCTCGTCCGACGAGCTGGTGCGCGCCACGCTCGAGCGCGCGCAGGCGCAGCTCGACCGCTACAGCCCCGAGGCCGACCTGCGCATCTGGCTCTTCAGCCAGATGCACCACAGCTACATCGCCCAGCTGCGCGGCGCCGAAGCGGCGGCCGAGCTCGATCGTAGCGACTTCGAGCGCGCCATCGCCTCGCTGCCGCCGAGCCACCGCGAGATCTTCCTGCTCGTCACGCTGGAGGACCTGAGCTACCAGGACGTCGCGCGCACCCTCGAAATCCCGATCGGCACGGTGATGTCGCGCCTGTCGCGTGCGCGCGAGAAGCTGCGGCTGCTCCTCATGAGCCAGGCCGGCCTGAGACTGGTCCGGTGACGCCGATCGGCGAAGCGGAGCTGCAGGCCTACACGGACAACCGGCTCCCCGACGAGCGCCGCCGCGTGGTCGAAGCATGGCTCGCTTCGCATCCCGACGACGCGGCGCGCATCGCGGCATACCGCGTGCTGGGCGAGCAATGGCGCGCGGCCTACGCGCCGGTGATCGTAAGGAGAAAACGGCGCTGGCGCGTGCCTGCCGCGATCGCCGCGGGCTGCGCGATCATGGCGCTCGGCGCGTGGCAGGTTTCCGAGCATGCGCCGCATTACCTTCCGGGCAACCCGGCCGTGGAAATGGTGCGCCGCGCGTCGCTCGCCCATGCGGTGTACGCGCCGGAAGTGAACCATCCGGTGGAGGCGAGGAGCAGGGATGAGCTTCTGCAGTGGCTCTCCGAGCGGCTGCAGATGAAGGTTCAGGCGCCCAGCCTGGAAGCCGCCGGCCTCGCTTTCATCGGCGGGCGCCTGCTGCCGGGAGAGCGTGCGCCGGCGGCACTGCTGATGTACGAGGGAGCGAACGGCCAGCGCGTCACGCTCTACTGGGGCCCGGAGTTCAGGCGCGAGCGCGAAACCGGCCTGGTGCATGCGCGCGCCGACAATGGCACGCGCATCTACTACTGGCTCGACGACGGATGCGCCTACGCCATCGCGTCGGCGGAGCTCGACGAGAAGGAACTGCTGCGCATCGCCAAGATGGCGTACGCGCAGCTAGAGAAATGAGCGAGAAATAGTTTAGGGTCGTTCTGCCTGCTGGATATGCAGCTCGAGCTGCTCGGCCTCGCGCGTCAGCGCTTCCAGCCGCTCGACTTCCTGCCCGCGCGTGCGCGGGTTCGCAATGCCTTCCTTGAGCGCCGCCTTGATGCGGCCGATTTCGGCGTTCAGCTGCTCGAGCTGCCGGTGCATCTCATGGAGCTCGCGGCCGCGGTTGTAGCCGGCCATGAAATTCTGTGCCTGGGGCTGCGGACAAGCGGCGGCATAGGCATTGCCACCACGCCCCTCGGCGTAGCCGCGCTCGTAGGTGCAGAACGATTTCAGGCCTTCGCTTCTGCCGCTCATATAGCGATCCGCTTCCGGCGTCACGCTGTGCTTGGCGCAGGCGCGGCGATGATCGCCCAGGCGCTCGAGCGCGCGGCCGCGCGCGCCGTCTTCCAGTCCGAAACAAAATAGGGACAGACCCTATTTTTCTCATTCAAAAGCGGTACGCCAGGCTCAGGCTGCCATAGGCGTTGGTGCGGCGCTCGACGAGCGGGCTGCGCAGCGCCGCGTCGCCGAGCCGGTGCTGCTCGGCGCTCGCCAGGAGCAGCCAGCGGCGCGAGAGCGTGTACCCGCCGAGCGCCCCGAGGCTCGTGAAGAGCAGGCCGCTGTCCTTCACCGCGTAATAGGCTTCGAGCGATTTCT
>DASWER010000201.1:0-13145 GCA_036394655.1 Burkholderiales bacterium | reverse complement strand
GTGAAGAAGATGCTGCGCGACGGCTACGAGATCGTGATGATCGGCCACCACGGCCACCCCGAGGCCGAGGGCACGATGGGGCAGTCGGCGATCGGCATGCATCTGGTCGAGACGCTGGAGGATGTCGCGGCGCTCGAGGTGAGCTCTCCCGACAAGCTGGCCTACGTCACCCAGACCACGCTCTCGGTCGACGACGCCAAGGTGATGGTCGGGGCGCTGCGCCTGCGCTTCCCGACGATCCGCGGGCCGAAGCAGGACGACATCTGCTATGCGACGCAGAACCGCCAGGACGCGGTGAAGTTCATGGCGCCGCAGTGCGACGTGGTGATCGTGGTCGGCTCGCCCAACAGCTCGAACTCCAACCGGCTGCGCGAGGTCGCCGAGCACATGGGCGCGCAGGCCTACATGGTCGACAGCGCGGACGAGCTGCGGCCGGAATGGATCGCCGGCAAGCGCCGCGTCGGCGTCACCGCCGGAGCCTCGGCACCCGAGGTGCTGGTGAACCAGCTGATCGAGCGCCTGAAGGCGCTTGGCGCCCAGAGCGTGCGACCGCTGGACGGGATCACCGAGACCGTGCAGTTCTCCCTGCCGCGGGAGCTGGCGCGCTCGCACGGCCGTTGAGCTGGCTCTTCGCCGTGCTGTTTCTCGCAAGCGTCGCCGGCGCGGGTGACGTCGATGCAGCGCGCGAGGCGCAAAAACGCGGTGCGGAGTTGCACCTGAAGGGCGATCTGCCGGGTGCATTGGAGGAGTTCGACCGCGCCGTGCGGCTCGCCCCCGGGTCGGAACTTGCCTGGTACAACCGCGGCCTCGTGCACCGCGATCTGAAGGATTGCCGCGGTGCCGTAGCCGACTTCGACCGCGCGCTCGCGTTGCAGGCGGATTTTTTCAATGCGCTCTATCAGCGCGGCAACTGTCGGCAGCAATTGGGAGACTACGCGAAGGCGGTCGACGACTACACCAGCGCTGTCGGCGTCCCGGGGCGCATCGACGCCCGCTTCCTGGCGTATCTCGCGCGCGCCGACGCCCTGCGCCGGCTCGGCCGCCTGGAGGAGGCGCGTGGCGATTACACCAGCGTAACGCAGCTGCGCGTCGACACGCGCGCTTTGCGCTCGCGCGCCTGGGTGAACTATTACCTCGGCCGCTGGCGCGAGGCCTACGCGGACGCCGCGAAGTACATTCACGACAGCGCCGCAAAGGAGCCGGATACCGTCTACGTCCTGGCTTTGGGAGTGCTCGCTTTGCGCCGCAGCGGGCAGGCCACGCAGGCTGCGCAGTTCATGCAGGAATGGCAGGCGCCGCTCGATGCCAAGCCCTGGCCGGCGCCGGTGCTTGACTACCTGAAGGACGGCAAGGCGAGCGCGCTGCTCGGCGCGGCCAAGACGCCGGGGGAGCGCACCGAAGCGGGCGCCTATCTCGGCGCCGACCTGCTCGCGCAGGGGAAAAACGCGCGCGCCGTCGAGGTCCTGCGCACAGTGCTGCGGGAGGGCGTGCCGGGCTATTTCGAGTACGACCTCGCGTACTATGAGCTGCAGAGGCTCGGTCTCGCCAGCCCGGCCGACCGCAAGGTCCGGCGCTGATGCGCCGTCAGTCGCGCGGCTTGTCCTCCGCGTCGTACGGATTGAAGTTCACCTCGACCAGCTTCTGCGTCTTCACCGGCTGGCCGGCGATCAGCGCCGCGCTGTAACGCATCTGCCGCAGCGCTTCCAGTGCGGCTTCCTCGAAGATGCCGCCGCGCGGCTTGACCTCGACGATTTGCACCGACACGACCTTGCCTTGCTCGTCGATATAGATGCGCGCCTTGACCATGCCGCGCAGCCTCGAGACGTAGGCATGCTCGGGAAAGATGAGCGGCCCACGCGAGACCGCCACGGCCGGCGTATCGACTTCGGAATTGCGGTAATAGCGCACCGTCGTCGGCACCGTCGAGCCGGGCTGAGCTTCGCCGGCGTTCAGGCCCGCATCGCCTTGCGCCTTGCGCGCTTTGGCTTGCGCTGCCGGCCGCGCAGCGGCGGGCGGTCCATCCTGCCCGGCGTCGGCGGGCGCCGGAATCAGCGTCACCTGAAGCGCCGGGCGCAGACCGTGGCGCCAGCTCCCCGGCGCCAGGTCGACGGTGGACAGGGCGAGCAGGTGCAGGCCCGCCGACAGAACGAGCGCTAGGCGGACAGTCTTCCTGCGCTCGGCGTCGTAGGCATCAGTCAACTTCCTTGTACCAGTACGAGCGCGTGCGCTTCTCGAGCGTGAGGCCGGGCGGCGTCTGCACCGACGTGCCGGAGATCACCGCCTGGTATTTCTTGCCGTCGATCTCCACCACCACCGGCACCGGCGAAGGCAGGTAACCGCCGCCCGCGTGCTCGGTCGAGCGGTCAGCGATGGTCAGGCCGCCGGTGGCGTTCAGGTCGACTGTCGCTGCCGCGTCCGCAAAGCCGACCAGGTACTCGCGCGCGATGCCGAGGTTGGAATTGCACGACGTGCCCCCCGCGGTCGCGCTCGGCTGGTTGGTATTGAAGAACACCGTGCCGGCCACCGAGGTGGCGCTCGAGACCACCTTCTCGCCGGTGGCGAGCGTGATCTTCCATCCCTTCAGTCCCTTCGCGTCCGACCCGTCGATGAGCGCCGTATTGGTGGCGTCGAAGACGTCGGAGTCGGCGAGCGTGCTGCCGGTGGGACCCGGCGACGCGAAGCCCGAGATCTTTTTCGAGGTGTCGTTGGTGGCGCCGACGTTCGGCGTGCCCGAGGGTCCGTCGCGATCCTTGAACATGTAGAACCGGTTCACCGCTATCCCGTCGAACGGGTGCTCGCGGTCGCCCGAGCCCAGCAGCACCGCCGTGTAGTTGCCGGTCGCGTCGGTGCCGAACACGAGATCGGGCGGGAACAGGAACTTGAGCTTGTTGGCGATATCGGTCGCGGTGCTGGAGGAGACCGACGCCACCTTGGTCACCGTCCACTCGTCCATGTTCGAGCTCGCGATGTCCGCGCGCCACATCTGGCCGCAGGTGTCGCCGACGTAGATGCGGTCGCCGAAGCCGTTGCGGTTCTTGTCGAGCACCGTAGTGTCCGACGGAATCGCACAGGTCATGTCGTCGACCTTGAGCGTCCTCTTGGCCGGGGCGGTGACGCCGGTGCTCGAGGTGGTGAGCGCGCCGCCCGCCTGCCAGATGACCACGCCGCTGAAGGCATCGACCACGAAGATACCCCGGCCCCTGGTGCGCGAGATGGTGGTGGTGGTGGCGGGACTCGGGCCGCCGGTGATCGTGCACGACCCGCTCGAGGTGTACGTGACGCTGCCGCTGCCGACGTTCTTCTGCTTCACCTGCGTGAGCGTCGACTCCGAGAGCAGGCAGGGGTTGATGTCCTCGACTGTGTCGTCGTAGCCGGCGCCGAAGATCAGCACCACGTTGTCGGGGTTGCTGGTGTTGCCGAGGCTCGCGTTTACGCGCGTGATGCGCGGCTCGGACCACGTCATCCCGAGCTCGCCCCAGCCGTCGGCGGTGTCGGCCGAGCTCTTGCGCCACAGCAGCTTTGGCGTTGCCGGGTTGGTAACGTCGAGCGCGTAGATGAAATCACCGCCGCGGCGCATCGTCAGGTAGATGTACACCTTGTCGCCGGCGTTATCGCCGATTACGCCGGTCACGGTGCCGGTGCCCGGATTGCTGGCATCGCCGCTGCCCGCAACGTCCTTCTGGTAGACCCCGATCGAGCCGTCGGCGAAGTAGTCCTTCTGATTGATGTTGCTGATGGTCGGCGCCTGGTCGCGCAGCCGCTTCAGCTTTCCCAGGAACTCGCGCGGAATGAAGCCCCAGCGCTCCGAGCCGGGCTTGAGCGCCGTATCTGCCCCGGTCGTGTGCTGCGCGATGCCGCCCTTGAGCGCATGGAACACGCCGTCGTTGCTGCCGTAGAAGGCGTAGATGTCATTGTCGTCGCCGTAGCGGCTGTAATTCACCACTGCCGGGCGCGAATGCAGCACATCGCCGTGCGCCGAGGGCCGGATGTCGGTCCCCGCGGTGCCGGTCGCCGAGTCTTCCTCGTCTTTGTTGTCGGCGCCGCGCGTCCACGCGATGATCTGATCACGCAGCGTGGTGTTCGAGTCGCTCGTGCGGCCCGCGGTGATGGTTCCGGTTGCCGTGGTCAGCGCCGAGATGCTCGTCACCGGAGTGATCGACTTGGCGGCGTAGATCGTGCCGGTGGCGCTAACGACCGGGACCAGCGCCGAGACCGGCCGTCCTGCGATCATGCCGCCCTGCACCGGACAGGTGGCCGTCGTGAACCCGCTCGGCGCGGCATCGCCGCTCGCGCCCCTCAGGCAGGCCGGCGCGTTGCGCAAGCGGTTGCCGGCGGTGGCCGAGTAGGTGATGTCGAATGTGCCGGCGGCCGCATTGACGTTGCTGATGCTCCAGACAGTCCCCGAGGGGTTGCCGACAGCGCTGAACGGAGCATCGTAGGCGGTCGGCGCAATGCCGCCGGTGCCCTGGATGACGATGTTGAGACCGGACGCCCAGTTATGACCCGTATACAGCGTGACGGTGGCGGTGTCCGAGTTGTTGGCGTGGGTGATCCATTTGATTTTCACCCCGGCGTACATGGTCGGCATCGTCGTAGCCGCGTTGGCGGTCGCGCCGCTGGCGCCCAGCGTGTAGGTGAACGCGTCTGCGTTGATCAAAGTGATCGGCGTGCCGGTGCCCGACGTGGAAGTGTTGTAGCAGTTCCCGCCGCTCGCGCACGCGGTCGCCTCGTTGGTCACCCCCCCGATGAAGATCGACTGCCCGTTGGTTAAACCGTGGCTCGAGGCGGATACGCGTGCCACTGTCCCGCCACCGCTCAACGTGCCCACCACCGTATAGCTGACCGTGTCGGCATCTACCACCGTCGCCGTCGTTGCGGCACCACTGTTGTTGAACGTGGTCGGAGTCGCGCCGCTGAAGGTCAGCGTTACGAGCGCGTTGGTCGCGCCGTAGCCGTGCGCGGAGATGGTCGCGAGGGCGGTCGGCGCCAGCCCTGCGGGAGAAGTCAGCGCGGTGACGAGTTTCTTGCCGGTGATGACGCCGCCGGTCGCGGTACCGGCGACTCCGGCAGCCGGGTAGCGGAAGACGTTCGGATCGCGACGGTCGACCGTGGCATCGGTGACATTGAACTCGACGGGGGACGCGCCCGTGACCGTGACAAGGTCGCCAGTCTGAAGGTTATGGCTCGTAGCGACCACGCGTGCCGTAGATGCGTCAAGCGCCGCAGAGAGGTCATAGGTATAGGTCAGTTTGTCGGCGGAAATGGACGTGACCGGCTTCGTGACGTCGTAGGTTGAAGGCGCCGCGCCGTCGATCCTTATCTGGTCACCGACTGCCCAAGCGGGGTTTGGCGCTGTCGGCAGAACAAGCGTCGCCGTCGTGCTCGCGCTGGTCAGCGAGCTCACGCTATAAGTGGTGAAAGCCGCGACGTCGGCTGCCGTGACGTAGGTATTGTTAAACGGCGTGGCGGACAACGAAGCGCCCACGGCGCACGGACCGGTGAGCCCGGCGTTGACGCAGGTGTACAGGTTGCGCGTGCTCTGGCTGCTCGGATAGGCGATCCTGAGCTGCTGCGCGGAGCCGCCTTTCTCCACCAGGTCGCCGTCGGGCGAGTCGGAGGTGCCGCCCTGGCCGTTCAGCGAGGGATCGCGGAAGCCCCAATAGGTGGAGCTCGCCGTCCAGAAGCTCTTCGCGCCGCCGGTGATGAAGCCGGTGCTCGCGTTCTCGGCCGCGTTGCCGCTGGCGTCGGCGAGGAACAGCGTCGAGGTCGCGGCGATTACGCCGAGCTTGTAGAGCTTCAGGTTGCCGAGCCAGCGCGGGCTCTTGGCGGCATCGGGCCGGAACACGCCGATGTACACCTGGTTGAGGTTGGTGCCGCGCACGTTCACGCTTACCGGCAGCGTGGTCGACGCGAACACGCTGTTGACGGCTTGCACTTCCTTGAAGATGGTCGTGAGGATGCCGGTGAACTGGTCGGTAGTGGATGCGTCCGTGACCACGAAATACTTGCCCTTGCCGTGGCTGGCAATGCTCTGCAGCAGCGCGGTGTGCTTCACCTCCGAAGGCTTGCTCGTATCGGGCAGGATGTCGATCGCATAGGTGAAGACGTTCTGCGTGCCGTCCAGGGCGGTATTGCAGTCGGCGTTCGCCATGTAGTCGGCGAACTCGTCGGACCAGTCGCCCTCCTCGCCGCTCGGCGAGAGGCTGAACTGGGTCGATGGCGCCGCGTTCGAGCCCGGGCTCTTCAGGTTTCCCAGGTACGTGCCGGCGTTGGTGTTGTCGGCGTTGATGCTCCCCGGGCCGTTGGAGATGAGGATGATGAAATTCTTCTGGCACTTGTCCTGGATCGGGCTCACATAGGTGGTCGAAGCCGCGCTGGTGAACGCCCAGCTGTCCGGAAGCAGTCCGCCCGGCGAAGCGGCATTGTTCTTGTAGTCGCGTTTTGAATTGCCGCTGCCCGTGTACGCGGTTATGCCGGCGTAATACGAGTACATCTCCGCCATCGCCAGCGAGAAGGCGCCGTTGTTGGTGTTGTCGCCGGTGCGGGTCAGGTTGTTGATCGTCGTACTGAGGGCGGTCTTGTTGCTGCTGGTCTGCTGGCGGATCGAGTAACGGAGATAGGCGCCGTTCGGCTGGCCGGTTTCCGAGTAGGTTGCGAATCCCACGTTGAACTCATCCGTCAGCACGCCGCCGACGAAGGCTAGCAGCCCCGCTTTGACGGCGTCGAACTTCTTCGGATAGGTGACGTTGCCGGCGTCGGCGCTCCAGTTCGCCGTGTTGTCGACGAACAGGAGCACGTTCGGCCGCGCCGCGCTGAAGGCCGGATTGGCCAGGAAGATGTCGGTGTCGTCGTTCACCGGATCGAACGCTGTCCAGCTGGTGAGCGGCGCCGCGGCGAGCAGCGCGGCGCTGATCAATCGAAGGGTGCTTGTGATTTTCATATTGTTCCCTTTCTTGCTATTTATTCTTGGGGCAGCCGCCTAGGGGCAGTTCCCCGCGAGCTGCCGTATCTTCACGCCCTGGACCATCGCGCTGCTCGCCTGGGTGAACGTGTCGACCACGGCGACGCGGAACTCCCAGAGGTTGTCTTCGGGCGCGATCGCGGAGACCGCGCTGTAGCCGGACGCCGGCGTCGAGAACAGGCAAGTGCGCGCGCCGACGGTGATGTTGACGCCGTTCGGCACGCCATAGATCAAAAAAGCGTTGGTGCCGGAGGCGGTCGTGCTCGACAGGATCTGCGTGCCCGGCGTATTGAACGGCGTGATGCTGTTCATCGTCTGCTCGATCGCCTGCAGGGTCCAGTTCTCGGCGAACTTGCGTGCTTGCATATTGCCCACCACCATCAGGCTCGAGCCGCTGATGCGGATGCTGGCGATGCCCAGCAGCGTGATCACCACCAGCATGATCAGCACGATCAGCAGCGTCGTGCCGCTTTGGCGCGCTCTCATGAATCCCTCCGCGAGCTGGGATTCACGATCCGGATCACCGCGTTGTAGACGTGGCGCTTGTATTTGACCGCCGCGCCGCTCGGGGTATACGTGCCGGCGACGCCCAGGTCGTACGTCTTGCTGTCCGTGAAGTCGCCGTCGGCCAGCAGGTGGCGCGCGAGCACACTAATGCGCACCGCGACCACGTTCTGCCAGTCGGTCAGCGCCGGGGCCGTGACGTAGGCGCCGTTGGGGGAGCCGTCGCTGTCGCTGTCGAGCCCGTAGTCGACCTGGAAATTCTCGATGCCTTCCACCAGCGGCGTCACCACCATCTTGCGCGTGCCGTCCGCGGGATCGATCGTGAGCTCGAGGCGTTTGAGCGTCGGAATCGGCGTGCCGCCGTCGTCGGTCGCGCCGGTGCAGGTCGTGCCGCCGCCGGTGGGGATGCTGCACGGCGAGACGAAGTAGACGTGCACGTGGTACTTGCGGATCGGCGCGATCGTGGTGTCCTTGTTCTGCAGCGTGAAGTTCGCCGCCGTACCGAGCGCGATCAACGGGTTGCCCGCGTCGTTCGGGTCGGCATTGGCCTGGATATACACCTGCTGCGCGGCGAGCGAGGCCAGCGGCGTGACGGTGGAATCCGCGCGCCGCACGACGAGGACGTCGGTGCCGGCGAGGTAATTAGCTGCCGGCACGCAAGTCAGCGAGCCGCGCGACGCGTCGAAGCCCTGGAGAACGAGCGCGCTCGCGGTGCGCAATGCCGCCATGTCCGCGGTCTCGCAGGGATCGGGGGCCGCGCCCGGCGTGCTCAGCAGATTGTAGTAACGGCCGTAGAAGCCCGCGAGGCCGATGTCGTCGGCCAGCATCTGGACTGCCATGCGGCCGTTCTCGATCTGTTGCGATGCTTGGTTGAGCTGGTGATAGACGCGGTGCGAGTTGCCGAACACCGAGACGACACCGAC
Source organism: Burkholderiales bacterium (assembly GCA_036394655.1). GTDB lineage: Bacteria > Pseudomonadota > Gammaproteobacteria > Burkholderiales > SG8-39 > SCGC-AG-212-J23. Next base: position 4,757 of record DASWER010000201.1, on the reverse strand, counting down.
CAGGAGAAACAGGCCGATGGCGATGGAGATCAGCAGTTCGATCAGCGAGATGCCCAACTGGCGGCGCGGCGCGCGCATGGCGGTTTCTCTCTTCATGTCAGGCTGGCGATGCGGATCGTGACGCTGACTTCACGTCGCTGGGCTTCGGCGCCGTATTGATCCTTGCCGCAGGTGGCGGCGCTATCGCCAGCGGTCGGCGCGACCGTGGCCGCCATACCTTGCCAGGCGACGGCGACGCGGTAGGCGTTGGTCGTCGCGTTGAAGGTGATGCAGCCGCGGGCGCCGAGGACGCCGCCGACCTTGTCGGTACCGGCGAGCTCGGCAGCCCCCGTCAGGGCATCGTTCCAGGCCAGCAGGTCGGCCGCGGCGGTGGTGCGCATCGCCGCGGTGCCGACACCGGGAGCGGCGCAGGCGGTCGCGGCCGAGGCGCTGGTGCCGAGGTAGGGCGAGCCGCTGGTGGTATTGGTCGTGACCGCGTAGCAGGCTGCGGCCTTGCGGTTGGTCGAGAGGCGATCGGCCATGTCCTGGACCAGGATCAGCGCCTGGCCGCGCTGATAGGACTCGAAGGTGGCGATCTGGCTTTGCGCCTGCATGCCGATCAGCCCGAGCAGGCCGAACACGAGGATGGTGAGCGCCACGAGCACCTCGAGCAGGGTGAAGCCCGATTGCCGTCCGGTATAGCGATTCGTATTCATCAGCCGCACACTCCGTCAGCAGAATTGCCGTCGCCGTCCACGCGCACGCTCGGACGGCCGCTCGGCTCGATCTGAACGCAGCGCGCCGCGATCGCGGGCGCCTCCGTCGAATGGATGAAAAAGAGCACTGCCGTGCCCGTCATGCGGCCGGTGCCGACGTACGTCACGTTGGCCGCCGGGCCGGTGAAGGCGACGTTCTTGTAGGGATCCTGGGTCATGAGCACCGAAGTGCCGGCCTTCACCGACCAGCCTTGCGACCAGTCGGCGGTGCTCACCGGCACGATGTCGACCGCTGCATTGCGCTTGATCGCCTCGCTGCGCGCCAGGCTGATGCTCAGATGCAGGTCCGATGCCGCCGTCTTGACTCTCTGGCTGATCACGAGATTGCGCAGGTTCGGCGCGCCAAGTGCGACCAGCACGGCGAGCAGGGTGACCGTCATCAGCATCTCGATGACGGTGAATCCGCGGCGCAGGCGCATGGCGCTCATGGGCCTACCAGCCGATGTTGCTCTTGGCGCCGGTGCAGGCGCCGACGTTGGCGAACACTAGGCGCTGCTTGACGCCGGTGCTCGAGAGGGTGAGATCGCCGTCCTTGCGGATCGGCGTACAGGCCGTGCCGTTGGCGAGCGCCTCGATCGTGTAGCTGGGCGGCGTGGCGGTATTGTCCACCGCCGGGTTAAAGGTGATGGTGTAATTCGCGTTCGAGCAATTGGTGGCCGTGCAGGTCCAGCCGTCGCTCGACACGTTGAGGGCGTTCGGCGCCGTGGCGTACGCGCGCTGCTCGATGAGCAACTGCCTCTGCCGGGAATCCATCTTCACCATGAATTGCTGCGCGTCGGCGCGCTTGGCGCGCGCGACGTAGGCTTGGTAGGACGGGTAGGCGACTGAACCGAGGATGCCGATGACAGCGAGCACGATCAGGAGCTCGATGAGAGTGAAGCCTGTGCTGCGCATGAATCCCCCTTTTCTTCGGTTGGGATGCTACGAATGCCGCAGGAAGGCGGCAAAGCAAAGGCGACCGGCGGGGGGAATCGCCGCATGGGCGGCGTGGCGGCGTGACCCTTGTCACGCCGCCGACCCCTCCGGACGCCGCGCGTATAATCCCCGATTCCTAATCGCTGGTGTAGCTCAGCTGGTAGAGCAACTGATTCGTAATCAGTAGGTCGCCCGTTCGAGTCGGGCCACCAGCACCAAGTCCCGGGCGCGATGGCGGCAAGCATTCTTGTGGTCGACGACGATGAAAGCATGCGGGAGCTCCTGCGGCTTCATCTCACCGCGGCCGGCTACGACGTGCAGGTGGCCGAAGACGCCATCGCCGCTGGCTACATGGTGTTGCGCAGCCCGCCGGACCTGATCATTTCGGATGTCAACATGCCGCACCTCGACGGCTTCGAATTCATCGAGGCCCTCAAGGCGGACAAGTCGCTTCCCGAGATTCCGGTGATCTTCCTCACCTCGGTGGAAGAGGGCGATCACCGCGGCAAATCGCTCGGCGCGGTGGGCTACATCACGAAACCGGTGCGTGCCGACAAGCTCCTGACGCTTGTTGCGCAGCACGTCAGCGGCGGGCGCACGCCGATCGGCTAGCGGGGGGCGGTGTTCTCCGTGCTCTGCGCGCCAGGCTCCTGAGCGGGCGGCTTGGGCGCCGGCGGCGCTGACTGGCTGCGTGCCGGCGCGACGCCGGCCTTTGGATAGCCCGCGAGGTCGAGCGCCTGGTTGAAAGCGTCGGCGCTGACGCTGGTTTCCACCTGCGCACCCACCACCAGGACCGGCACCTTCATGCCGCCGCTCACGCGCTTGAGCTGGGCGAGCTTCGCCTCGTCGGTGGCGCTCACCTCGGTGAATGGAATGCCGCGCCGGTTCAGGATCTCGCGCGCCATCTGGCAGTGCTCGGTGCAGTCCGGGTGGCTGTAGAGCGTGACCGGCGAGCTCTTCATCGCCTGCGAGAGTTCGAAGTTTGGCTGCTGCCCGACCGCGTTGCCCTTGAGATTCTTCTTTTGCGCGCCCTTTGCCGACGCCGGCGGCGGCGTGTCGCTGTAATGCACGCGCCCCTTCTCGTCGACCCAGCGGTATTGCTGCGCAGCCGCCGAGCTTGCGCCGAGCACGGCGAGCAGGAGGACGATCGATCTGAGCCTCACCGGAAAATGATACAAGCTATTGCGCGCACTCGCGCAGCTCGCTGCCTTCGACGCTGCGCGCCACGTCCTTCAGACGCGCCAGCAGGGCGCCGTCGGCCTCCTTCACCTGCAGCCAGACCTTCGGAACCACGGTGTCGCGCGCCCCGACCTGCGCGCTGCGCACGCCCTGGGCGCGCAGCGCGGTGAGCCTCGCCTGCGCGGCCTCCTCGGTGCGAAACACGCCCAGTGACAGCGCCCAGTGCTGCGGGCCCTCTTCCTGGACGACGAAATAATCGTCGATGCCGAGCGCTTTGAGCTCGCTCGCTTTCTTCAAGGCGGCCGGGCGGCTGCCCTGCGGCGGAATGAAGACCCACCAGCCGGCGTTCTCCTCGGTGCGCCGCTGCGCGAGGCGCGGCCCCAGCGCGAGCGGCTCCAGCGCCTTCTCGGCGCGCGACGCGTCGGCGAGCGTGAAGCTGCCCCACTCGATGCACTTGAGCGCGACTGGCGCGCTCGCCGCCCGGGTGCTCACGGGCGGCGGCAGCGCGCTCGGGGCGACCACCTTCAGTTTGTCGGGCTCGATCTGGCGCTCGAGCGGCAGCGGATCGGCCGAGGCCTCGGGCGGCGACACATAGCGCGACCAGGCGAAAAAGGCGACGTTGCCGAGCAGCAGCAGCAGGAAGAGCGTTCTCAACGTACCGCTCATCTCACCGTCTTGAGCGAGGGCTTGGCCCGCGCTGCGCGCTCGCTCAGCGCGATGTGCGCCAGGCCGTCGAGCACCAGGTTCTCGACGTAGCGGCGCGGCATGGTCAGCTGGTCGACCAGGCTGCGGCCGGCGCCGCCGGCGACCAGACAAAGCGGTGCCGGGGCGACTTCGCGGAACACGCGGTACATCCGCTCCACCGCGCCCGCCTGCGCGTGCCGGCAGCCGGTTTCGATCGCATCGAGGGTGTTGCGCGGCGTATCGCGGTGCTTGCCTTCCTGGATCGGCAGGCGGCCGGTGTGCTCGTGCAAGACGAACCTCATCAGTTCTACGCCAGGCAGGATGGCGCCGCCGAGAAAGCTGCCGTCGGCGCTCAGCATGTCTACGGTGGTCGCGGTGCCGGCGTTCACGACCAGCGAGGCACCGTTGTGCAGCACGCGCGCCGCGATCAGCGCCGCCCAGCGGTCCGGGCCCAGGACCTCGGGCCGTTCGTAGAGATTCTTTACGCCGCAACGCTCGGTCTCGGCGCGCAGCCAGAGCGGCTCGGTCTCGAAGATGCTGGTCCAGTTGACGAGCAGCTGATGCGCACCGTCGCCGGCGACATTCGAGATCACGATGCGCTCGGGCGCCTCGTGCGTCACCGAGAACGGATTGATGTGGTCGCTCGAGGCGGCGAACTCGATCAGCGACACGGTGGCGATGCTGGTCCAGCCCTGGCCATCGTGCCAGCCCCACTTGACGCGTGAATTACCGGCGTCGATGCAGAGGATCATGCCGGCCGCGCGGAGAGCACCCGGCCGCTGCGCACCACGCGCAACCCGGAACTGGTTTCCAGCCGCAAGCCGCCATCGCCATCCAGGCCGCGCGCTACGCCGGTCAGTACGCGCCCGTCGGCCAGGCGCACCCGCAGGCGCGCTCCGGCATGGGCATCCATCGCTTCCCACTCCCGGCGCAGCGGTTCGAGGCCGCGCGATTCGAAAACCTGCAGCGCCTCGGCAAGACTCGCCGCCACGCGCTCGAGGACGCGGTTGCGATCCACGGCGATGAACTGATCGAGCGAGGCCAGCGGCCGGCGCAGCCGGCGCTCGAGCCCGGCGTCGCGCCGGCAGTTGATGCCCACGCCGATCACCGCCAGGACCTCGCGTTCGTTGCCGCGCGTTTCGACCAGGATGCCGCCGAGCTTCGCTTCGCCGACCACCACGTCGTTGGGCCATTTCAACGCGGCCTGCACGCCGAGCGCGCGCA
>DASWER010000200.1:0-3920 GCA_036394655.1 Burkholderiales bacterium | reverse complement strand
GCCAACGGCTACCGCGTGTCGATGATCGCGCTCGATTACGGCCAGCCGAGCCCGGCGCTGGTCGACGGCATCACGGTCTACAAGTCCTTCCGCGAGGACGCCGGCGTGCCGGTGCTGCGCTTCCTGCATCCGCGCCTCACCACGATGTGGCGCGTGCTGCGCGAGGTCGACGCCGACGTCTACTACCAGCGCTCGAGCGCGATGTGGACCGGCGTGGTCGCCGAGTTCTGCCGCAGCCACGGCAAGCGCTCGATCTACGCCGGCGCGTCGGACCGCGACTTCGAGACCGGCCAGGAGCAGATCGTGCTCGGGCGCGATCGCTGGCTCTACCGGCGCGGCCTCGCGCGCGTCGATCGCATCGTGGCGCAGAACCCATTCCAGATCGAAAGCTGCCGCCGGCACCACAAGCGCGACGCCGTGCTGATCCCGAGCTGCTATGAATTGCCCAGGGACGCAAAACCCCACCAGGGGGACAGCGTCCTGTGGGTCGGCACCATCCACGGTTACAAACGCCCGCACTGGTTCCTCGACATCGCCGAGCGCCTGCCCGAGCGGCGCTTCGTCATGATCGGCGGCCCGAGCGTCGGCGGCGAGCGCCTGAAGCCCGGCTACTACGAAGAGGTGCGCGACCGTGCGGCGCGCCTGCCCAACGTCGAGTTCACCGGCTTCCTGCCGCTGGCGCAGGTCGAGCCGTGGTTCGACCGCGCGCGGCTGCTGGTCAGCACCTCGGTCTACGAGGGCATGCCCAACGTGTTCCTGCAGGCCTGGGCGCGCGCCGTGCCGACCGTCGCGACGGTGGACGTCGGCGCGCCGGTCAACACCGTTTTTGCCGATGTGGAGCAGGGCGCCGCCAAGGTTGAAGCCCTGCTGAGCGACACGGCCCTTTGGAACCACGCTTCGTCCGACAGCCTGGCGTATTTCGAGCGCAATCATTCGAGCTCAGAAGTGCTGGCGCGCTATGCGCGCGTCCTCGAGGAGCTCGTGTGACAAAACAAGGCAGGGGATGAACGCCGCAACGAAAGCCATCGCCGCACAGGGCCTTGCGCGGCGGGCGTTCTCGTTGGGCGCGGTCAAGGCATTCGACCACGCGCTGCAGTTCCTGCTGCCGGTGGTGCTGGTGCGCTGCCTGGACGGCGCCACCTTCGGCGAGTACCGCCTGGTGTGGCTCGCGGTCGGCACGGTGATGGCGCTCGCCACACTCGGCATGCCGGGCGCGCTGTACTTCTTCCTGCCGCGCTCGGACGCGCGCGAGCGCCGGCTCTACATCCACCAGACGCTCGCGTTCCTGGTCGTGACCGGGTTCGCCGCGGCGTTCATCGTCAGCCCGCTGAATCCCTGGATGCCGGCGACGCTGCATCCGCTCGCGAAGTACGGCGCCCTGGTGCCGGCGTTCGTGATGCTGTGGGTGGTCGCGGTGCTGCTCGACTTCCTGCCGACCATCGAGGAGCGCATTCCGCTGCAGGCCTACGCCACCATCTCGGTGGCGCTGGTGCGCGCGCTGCTGGTGGCGGGCGGCGCCTGGTTCACCTCCGACATGTCGGTGATCCTGTGGCTGCTGCTCGCCACGGTGCTGCTCAAGCTCGCGCTGCTGCTCGCCTACATCGGGCGCTTCCACGGCTGGGGGCGGCCGTGGTTCAAGGCATCGGTGTTCAGCGGCCAGATCCGCTACACGGCGCCGTTCGGTTTTTCGAGCGCCTGCTACGTGCTGCGCGGCCAGGCCGACCAGTGGGTGGCGGCGACGCTCTTCACGCTGCACAGCTTCGCCGCGTTCTCGATCGCGGCGATCCTCGGCCAGATCGTCAACATCTTTCGCGCCTCGGTGGTCGAGGCCTTCATGCCGAGCATGAGCCGCATGGAAGCCGCCGGCGACGCCAAAAGCATGATGCAGATGAACGCGCGCGCCAACGCCATGGTCGGGATGCTGCTCTTCCCGCTGCTCGGCTTCATGTTCGCTTTCGCCGAGGATCTGGTCAGCCTGGTGTACACCGCGTCGTACGTCGACGCCGCGCCGGTGATGCGCGTCTACATCCTCGGCATGATGGCGCTGGTCGTCGAGCTCTCGAGCGTGCTGCAGCTGCTGCGCCAGGGCATGTTCTCGCTCGGCATGAACGTCATCGTGCTCGCGCTCGCGGTGCCGCTCAGCTGGTTCGGCGGCGTCGAGCTCGGCCTTTCCGGCGCCGCCGCGGGCAGCGTGTGCGCGCTCTATGTCGATCGCACCCTGATCCTGCAGCGCATCGCCGCGATCTCGGGCGTGCCGGTGCGCGAGCAGCAGCACTGGGCGAGCCTCGGCCGCCACCTGCTGTGGACGGTGGTCGCGGCGCTCGCCGCGTGGCTCGCAGTGCATACGCTCTTTGCCGGCGCGCCGCCGATTGCGCGCCTGGCCATCGGCGCGGCGGTGCTGGTCGCCATCTATGGCGCCACCAACTGGCGCAACCGCACATGAGGCTGGCGCTCGTCACCGGGTCGCTCGTGCACGGCGGCGCCGAGCGCCAGGCGATCACGCTCGCCAACCGCCTCGCCGAGCGCGGCCACGACTGCCACGTGATCTACGTCAAGAACGATCCGAGCCAGCTCGCGCGCCTGCACCTGCCGGCCGGTGCGACGGTGCGCTGCCTGCATGCGCAGCGCTACCTCGATGTCGGCGCGGTCTCGCACCTGCATGCGGCTCTCGAGCGGCTTGCGCCCGACGCGCTGCTCGCGACCAACCCCTACGCGCTGATGTACGCCACGCTCGCCAATCCGGGCATCCCGCGGCTCGTCACGCTGCATTCGACCTACATCCGCACGCTGAAAGAGCAGCTGCAGATGGTCGCCTACCGGCCGTTTTTCTGGAGCGCGGCCTGCGCCGCGTTCGTCTGCGAGCGCCAGCGCAGCCACTGGCTGCGCCGCGGGCTCTTCGGCCGCAAGAACCGCGTCATCTACAACGGCGTCGACGTCGAGCACTGGAAACCAGTGCAGGCGGCGGCGCTGCGCCGCGTGCTCGGCTTCGACGAGGGCGACTACGTGGTCGGCCTGTCGGCGGTGCTGCGGCCCGAGAAGAACCCGGTGCAGCTGGTGCACGCGATCGCCGAGCTGATCCGGCGCGGCGTGCCGGCGCGCGCACTCTTCATCGGCGACGGCCCGCAGCGCGCTGCCGTCGAGGCGATGGCGCGAAAGCTGAGTGTCGCCGATCGCGTCGTGATCTCCGGCCTGCAGGAGGACGTGCGGCCCTTCCTTTCGGTGTGCGACGTGGTCGCGCTCACCAGCTTTACCGAGGCTTTCTCGCTCGCCGCGATCGAGGCGATGGCGCTGGGGCGCCCGGTGGTGCACCCCGAGGTCGGCGGCGCCGCCGAGATGATCCACTCGGGCCAGGACGGGTGGCTATTCCCGGTGGGAGACACCGCTACGCTAGTCGAGCGGCTCGCCGTGCTCGCCGACCCGGTGGTGCGTGCGCGCATGGGCGAAAACGCGCGCGCCACGGTGGTTCAGCGTTTTTCGGAGCGCGCGATGGTCGAGGCTTACGAGCAACTGCTTATTGAGATTTGTGCAACCCGGAGCAAACGTGAACAGCTACGAAACCGCGCAACAGCGCATTAGGAGCCGCGGCCGGACCTGGCTGGTGACCGGAGCGGCCGGCTTCATCGGCTCGCACCTCGCCGAGAACCTCTTGAAGCTCGGCCAGAGGGTCGTCGGCCTCGACAACTTCTCCACCGGCAAGCGCGACAACCTGCCGGCGGGCATCCGCTTCATCGAGGGCGACATCCGTTCGCTCGACGCTTGCCAGCGCGCCTGCGAAGGCGTCGACATCGTGCTGCACGAGGCCGCGCTCGGCAGCGTGCCGCGCTCGATCGAAAACCCGATCGCGACGCACGAGAGCAACGTTACCGGATTCCTCAACATGCTGGTCGCGGCGCGCGATGCCGGCGTCGCCCGCTTCGTTT
>DASWER010000199.1:0-2463 GCA_036394655.1 Burkholderiales bacterium | reverse complement strand
GCTTGCAGGGTGAGGGCGCGCCGCTCGAGCAGCCTGCGGTTGAGCTTGCCATGCGGCAGGCTGGTGAAAATCTTGATCCGGCGCATCAGGGTCCAGAAATTGTCGCGCATCGCGTCGTCGGCATCGCCGGTGGCCGCATCGGCCTCGATGCTCCAGTGGGCGACGAACGGATCGCCCGGCCATTCCGCGAACGGCTCGCCGGCCGCGACGTCGCACAGCGTGATGATGAAGTCCATGCGCGGCGCGGCGCGGCGGCGGAACTGCTCCAGGCTCTTGGCGTGCGAGCGCGCGACGGGCATGTGATGCCGCGCCAGGAACTCGATGGTGTAGGCGTCGAGCGATCCGTCCGGATAGCAGCCGGCGCTGAAGGCGCCGAAGCGTCCGGCGGCGACGGCGTTGAGAATCGCCTCCGCCATGATGCTGAGCGCGGAGTTGTTTTCGCATACGAACAAAACGTTCACGGCGGAGGCCCGTCCCCTCAACGGGCAAGCCCATCATAATTTTTCGCCGAGCCGCTCGGCAATGGAAATTTCGCTGCTTTGTCTAATTCTTCAGCACGGCGACCGGCGCACGCATTGAAACCGTGCGCGGCCGCGTGCAATTCACAGCTCATCCACAGCTTTATCCACAAGAGCTGTGGATATCGCTGTAACAATCCGGTAACTTCGCTTCAGGAGGAGAACGTTGAAAACAAAAACCCTGCTTGCTGCGGCGCTCGCGCTGCTGGCGTCGATTTTTTCAGGCTGCGCAACGCGCAGCGGCGACGGCCTTGCGCGCATCGAGCACATCGTCGTGATCTACGCCGAGAACCGCAGCTTCGATCACCTGTACGGCTACTTTCCCGGCGCCGAGGGCATCGCGCAGGCGAGCGCCGAGCAGAAGACGCAGCTCGATCACGATGGCAGCCCGCTGCCCAGCCTGCCCGCGACCTACGATCCGGTGCAGGGCGGCAAGGAGCGCACTGATCTGCCGACGCGCGGCCTGCCGAACGGCCCTTTCCGCATCGATGCGCCGCCGATCAATCGCCGCTGGGACGAGCTGCTGCCGAATCCGATCCACGCGTATTACCAGAACCGCGAGCAGATCAACGGCGGCAAGAACAACAAGTTCGTCGCGATGACCAACGTCGGCGCCTGGACCATGGGCCATTTCGACGGCTCGCAGATGAAGCTCTGGCAATGGGCGCGCGAATACACGCTCGCCGATCATTTCTTCATGGGCGCATTCGGCGGCTCGTACCTGAATCACCTCTGGTTGGTCTGCGCCTGCACGCCGCGCGACGAGAGCGCGCCGGCGAGCGCTCGCGCGCAGCTCGACGAGCAGGGCACCCTGCGCAAGCGGCCGACTTCGCCCGCGTCGGTGATGCAAGGCGTCGCGCAGGTTTTCGACGGTAGCGTCTCGCCCGACGGCTACAGCGTGAACACGACGCAGCCGCCTTATCAGCCGAGCGGCATTCCGCCGGCGGCGGGTGGCAATCTCGATTTAGCAGATCCCGCGCGGCACACGCTGGCGCCGCAGCGCGCCAAGACCATCGGCGACACGCTCTCGGCGAAAGGCCTGTCCTGGGCGTGGTACGCCGGCGGCTGGAACGCCGCGAGCGCCGACGGGCGACGCGAGCCAGGCGAGAAGCGCAGCGTGATCTACGCTTTCTCGGGGATGGCGTTCCAGCCGCATCACCAGCCGTTCAACTACTTCGCGCGCTTTGCGCCGGGCACGCCCGATCGAGCGCAGCATCTGAAGGACGGCGAGAACTTCCTCGCCGACATCGGCAAAGGCACGCTGCCGCAGGTCGCGTTCTACAAGCCGGTCGGACTCCTGAACCAGCATCCGGGCTACACCAATGTCGCGCAAGGCGACGCGCATCTCCACGACGTGCTCACGCGCCTGCGCGCCAGCCCGCAGTGGTCGAAGATGCTGGTGATCGTCACCTACGACGAGAACGGCGGGTTCTGGGACCATCTGCCGGCGCGTTCCGGTCCCGGATGGAGCGATCGCTGGGGACCGGGCACGCGCGTCCCGACGCTGATCATTTCACCGTTCGCGCGCCGCGGCTACGTCGACAAGACGCCTTACGACACCACTTCGATCATCAAGCTCATTTCGCGCCGCTTCGGCCTCGAGCCGCTGCCCGGCGTGCGCGCCAACGCTGGTGATCTGAGCAACGCGCTCGAGTTCTAGTCTCCCGTCGGAGCGATACGGAACTCGAGCACCGACTCGGTGCCTTCGAGCGTCACCGAGAGCCGCCCGGCGCCCGAGCGGTCGGCGGAGCGGATCACCATGCTGTGGCGGCGTACGCGCTCGGCTTCGAGCCGGTAGGTGAAATTGGCGATGCTGAAGCCGTGCGACTCGACCAGCTCGCGCAGCTGCCGCTCGCTCATCCCGGCGCCGCGCGCGAAGCGCACCGAGAAGTGGTAGTAGGCCTGCGACGGCATGCGCGCCTCGATCCAGCGGAAGAACGCCAGC
>DASWER010000198.1:0-3174 GCA_036394655.1 Burkholderiales bacterium | reverse complement strand
CGGGCTCTCGATGGGCGAGAGCACCGAGATCACGCGCCGGCAGTGGGAAATCCCGCGCGAGCGCCAGGACCAGATCGCGCTCGCCAGCCACCGCAACGCGATCGCCGCGCGCGAGCGCCTCGCGCTGGAGATCGTGCCGTTCGAAGGCATCGACAGCGACACCGGTCCGCGCGCCGACACTTCGCTCGAGCGCCTCGCGACGCTGCGGCCCGCATTCGAAGCCGAAGGAACCATCACCGCGGGCAATTCATCGCCCGTCACCGATGGCGCCTCCGCCGTGCTGCTGATGAGCGAGAAGCGCGCGCGCCAGGAAGGCCGCACGCCGCTGGCCTTCATCGAGGCCATGGAATACGCCGCGCTGCATCCGGGCGAGGGGCTCTTGATGGCGCCGGCGATCGCGGTGCCGCGCCTGCTCGAGCGCACGGGACTGCGGCTGAGGGACATCGACCTCGTCGAGATCCACGAGGCTTTCGCCGCGCAGGTGCTGGCCAACGCCGCGGCCTGGCAGCAAGGCTGGAAAGGTCCCGCCACCGACCGCGTGATCTGGGACCGCGTCAACGTCAACGGCAGCTCGATCTCGGTCGGCCACCCGTGGTCGGCGACCGGCGGCCGCATCCTCACCACGCTCGCCAACGAGATGGCGCGCCGCAACGCGCGCTACGGGCTCATCAGCATGTGCGCGGCGGGCGCGATGGCTGGCGCGTTCCTGCTTACGCGGGAATGATTCAGTGCGCCCGGGCCGGCTCGACCATCTTCATCCACTCGTCGTTGCCGACCACGTACGACCAGAACGGGTAGACGTTCTTCAGCATTTCTTCCGACATCTCCGGGTAGAAGCCGGTCATCGCTTCCTTCAGGGCATATACCCGGTAGCCATAGTCGTAGGCCGATAGCACGGTGGCGTAGACGCAGACGTCGGTGGTGAAGCCGCCGACGGCGACGTTGCGGATGCCTTTGGCGCGCAGGATCTCGTTCAGTCCGGTGCCGCCGAAGCCGCTCACCTGCACGCGCGGCGGCAGGAACAGATCGCGATCGTTCGGCCCGGGCTGCAGCCGGTCGAAGTACGCCGCCTCCTTGCTGCCGACCTTCCACGCCTGGCGCAGGATCTGGTTGCGGTGGAAGGCGCCGGGGTTGGTCCAGTCGAGCTCGCGATAGTCCTGCGAGTAACCCTCGGTGACGTGGACCACCAGCACGCCCTTGGCGCGCGCCGCCTTCACCAGCTCGACCGTGCGGTCGAGCATCTTCGTCTTGTCGTACACCGGCTTGAAGCGGTTGTACCAGGTGCCTTCGGGGTGGGTGAAGTTCGCCTGGAAGTCGACCAGGATGATCGCGGTCTCCTCGGCCTTGAGCGTCTTCGGCGCTTCGGGCTGCTGAGCCACGACCGTGGTCGCCGCCACGGCAGCGAAAACTCCGGCCAGCATTCTCATGAGCTCTCTCCTCTTTGAGCGCCCAAGTCTACGCCGCCGCGGATGACGTGAGGCGATACCAGTCGACGCGCCGCGTCGCGATCATCACTGCCGCCAGCAAGCCAAACAGGAGCAGCGAACCGCCGAGCAGCGCGTAGTCCTCCGACTGCAGCAGCGCGTAGAGCATGGCATAGAGCGCGGTCAGCGCCGCGCCGAACGCGAGTCCCAGGACCTTGCTGTGCAGAACCTTGACGAGGTAGATCGTGATGACGCCCACGCACGCGGCGGTCGCGATCGCATAGGCATAGGCGAACGCGATGTGCTCGGAGAGCGCGGTGAGCAGCAGGAAGAACATCGCCAGCGCCAGGCCGACCAGCGCGTACTGCACCGGATGGATCGCGAGGCGGCGCAGGAGCTCGAGCAGCATGAACGCCGCGGCGGTGAGGCCGATGAAGAGGAAGCCGTACTTCGAGGCGCGCTCGAGCATCTGGTAGAGGCCGACGGGCTCGATGAAGGAAACAGCGATCTGCTCGTTCTTCGTGCCCTGTGAGGCGAAACGCGAGACTTTCCAGCTCGCGGTGAAGCCGTCGGCGGAGATCTCGTGTCTTGCGGGCAGGAAGCGGCCCTGGAAGGACGGATGCGGCCAATCGGCGCGCATCGACACGCTGGTGTCGGCGCCGAGCGGCACGAGCGCAAGCGCTTCCGAGCCGCCAAGCTCGAGCGTGAAGGAGAACTGGAGCGTTTCGGCCTTCGCAAGGGACAGACCATCGAGCGGTGCATGCAACCCGGCAGCGGTGGCGACATCGCCCGGGCCCGGCGCGAAGGCGTAGGTCTTGCCGCCAAGCTCGACGCCGGGCGCGGCGCGGATGCCGAGCGGGTCGGCGATGCCGAGCACGAGCTTGGGCGTGCCCCATTTGTAGCGGCTCGCGCCGTCCTCCCGGCTTGCTCGCGAGGGCAGATCGATCGAGCCACTGGCCGAAAGGCGGGCGGAGTAGAGCCGCGCCTTGTAGATGCCGCGCGCTTTCTCCGAGAGCTCCGCATCCACCGTCCATTCGATGCTCGCCGCCGGCACGGTGACGATCTTCGATTCGCTGTACGAGTTGGTCGTCTCGTGCAGCTTGCCGTCGATGGTCTGGCGCTTCACCACCGTCCAGTGGCGCTCGTACGGGATCGCGAGATACGGGCTGGCCACCGTCTGGCGCTTGCCCCAGCCTTCGGCGATGCCGGCAACGGCTTCGTTGCGCCTCGCCTGCCGCTCCGCGACCAGGTCGCGGATCATGCCGACGGGAATCATGAGAACGAGCGCCAGGGCGCCCATCAGGACGGTCTTCACCAGGAGTGTGCGGTTCATGAGTGCCAGCCTGGCGGCCGTGGATGGCATATCGCGGGCCAAATCCGGGCAAGATGCGGGCGAAGCGCGGCATAAAATTTCTTCAGCCGGCTGTCGAAACAACCCCCAGCCCTAACGTCATTGTCGTGAGCGGCGCAAATTGCCCGCGACAACCCGAAAGGAGACCCCCATGCAATATTTATTGCTGATCTACACCAACGAGAACGCGATGCTGAACGCGCCCAAGGAAGCGGCCACTCAGATGATCAGCGCCTACCAGGCCTACACCGAGGCGATGACCAAGGCCGGAGTGAGGGTGGGAAGCAACCGCCTGCGGCCGACGTCGGATGCCACCACGGTGCGCGCGCCGAACGGCAAGGCGTCGGTGCTGAACGGGCCGTTCGCCGAGACCAAGGAGCAGCTCGCCGGCTATTACCT
>DASWER010000197.1:0-3886 GCA_036394655.1 Burkholderiales bacterium | reverse complement strand
TGGCATGCGAGGACCGAGCACCCGCGCTACGACCAGATCCTGTCGACGGTCGGCGTGCCGCGCACCGGGATCGCGGTGCGCGTGGTGGATGCCGACGACCGCGAGCTGCCCCCCGGCGAGATCGGCGAGGTGATCGTGAAGAGCGAAGTCACGATGAGCGGCTACTGGGGGAATCCCGAGGCGACCGCCAAGGCGCTCAAGGGCGGATGGCTGCACACGGGCGATCTCGGCGCTTTCGATGAGCAGGGCTTCCTCACGCTGAAGGACCGCTCGAAGGACGTGATCATCTCCGGCGGCAGCAACATCTATCCGCGCGAGGTCGAGGAAGTGCTGCTGGTTCATCCCGGCGTGCTCGAGGCCTCGGTCGTCGGCCGCATGAGCAAGGAATGGGGCGAGGAAGTCATCGCCTTCGTCGTCGCGAAGCCCGGTGCCGCGGTGCAGGAGGCCGAGCTCGACAAGCTCTGCCTGGAGAACATCGCGCGCTTCAAGCGGCCCAAAGCCTATTTCTTCATCGAGGCGCTGCCGAAGAACAACTACGGCAAGATTCTCAAAACCGAGCTGCGCGAACGCGCCAAGCAGCTCGCGCAGCACTAGGAGGAACCATGGAAACATTGACTCGTGAGCGTGCCCGCATCCGTCCGCTGACCGCCGAGGTCGGCGCCGAAGCGCTGGACGTCGATCTGGAGCGGCTCGATGAGGCAACCTTCGACGAGATGCGCCAGGCGCTCTTCGCGCGCACCATGCTGGTGATCCGCCGCGACGAGCCGCTCGGTCCGGACGCGCAGCTCGCTTTCACCCGCCGCTGGGGCGAGGTCTACATCACGCCCTACGTCAAGAAGCTCGACGGCTACCCGGAGGTCCTGCCGGTGGTGAACTGGGGCAAGGCGAAGACGGTGACCGAGGCCTGGCACTCGGACGCGACGTTCCAGCCCGAGCCGCCGGGAATCGCAATCCTCGCCGCGCAGGTCATTCCCGGCGCCGGCGGCGACACCATGTTTGCCAATTGCTGCGCGGCCTACGAGGCGCTCTCGGCGGGCATGAAGCAGATGGTCGAGCGGTTGCGCGGGGTGCATGTGGACACGGTGCTCGCCAAGTTTGCCGGCGTCGAGGATGCCAATGCCAAGCCGCAAATCCATCCGGTGGTGCGTACCCACCCGGTCACCGGGCGCAAGTCGCTGTTCGTCAATCCGCTCTTCACGCAGCACTTCGACGGCCTGTCGCGCGAGGAAAGCGCGGGCCTGCTGGACTATCTCTACAAGCACATCACCCGCTACGAATTCGTCTACCGGCATCGCTGGCAGATCGGCGACATCGTCATGTGGGACAACCGCTGCACGCTGCATTACGCGGTGCACGACTATGGCGACGAGAAGCGCGTGCTTCACCGCACCACGGTGGTCGGCGGCAAGCCCAATTAGCGTGAAGGTCACGCGCATCTATACCGGCGCCGATAACGAAGCGCATTTCCAGGACCTGGAGGTGCGCTTCGATTCCGACGCCCCGGGCGCCTATTCGCCCACCTACCCGGTGAAGGAACTTTTCTTCCGCTCCTTTCCGCCAAAGCACGAGGTCGACTGGCACGTCGCGCCGCGGCAGCAGTGGGTGCTGGTGGTCGGCGGCGTGATGGAGGTCGAGTGCAAGGACGCCAAGCGGCGCTTCTCGCCGGGCGACCTGCTGTTCCTCGACGACCTCACCGGCCGCGGCCATATCACCCGCAACATCGAGGGCACCCGCGTCCTCGCCTACCTGCCGACCCCACCGGGTTTTTCGCTGTGAAAGCGGCCATGCCGTCGGTGGATGGCGGCAGCATCCACTGGCGGGTTGCCGATATCGCAGAGCCGCAGCCGGGACCTGGGCAGCTCCTCGTGCGGGTGAAGGCAGCGTCGATCAATCGCGGCGAGTCCGTGCTGCTGAAGACGAAGCTGCCGACTGGCGCCGGCGGCATCGACGCCGCGGGAGAAGTCGTCAAGACGGGGGCGAACGTCCAGCGCTTCAAGCCCGGCGACCGCGTCGCCGGCCGCTGCGCCGGCGGATTTGCCGAGCTCGCCGCGATGAACGAGTTTGAAGCGATCCCTTTGCCGCTCGAGCTCGCCTATGAGGACGCCGCGTGCCTGCCGGTGAGCTTCACCGTGGCGCACGATGCGCTGGTCGTCAACGGCCACCTCGCCAAGGGCGAGACTGTGCTCATTACTGGTGTCTCGTCCGCCGTCGGCGTCGCGGCGCTAGCCATCGCCAAATTCGCCGGCGCTACCGTGATCGGCACGTCGCGCTCACCCGAAAAGCTCGCCAAGCTCAAGGCCGCAGGCCTCGATCTGGGTATCCATGCCACGGCGCCGAATTTCTCCGCCGCGGTGAAGCAGGCGACGCACGGGCAGGGCGCGAACGTCGCCATCGATACTGTTGGCGCGGCGTTCTTCCACGAGATCCTGAATTCGCTCGCCGTCGATGGCCGTTACGCGACCATCGGGCAAATGAGCGGCGCGCCGAAAGTCGAGCTCGACATGGATGCCTTTGCCATGCGCAGGCTGCATCTTTTCGGCGTCAGCAATCGCCTGCGCACCCCCGAGCAGCGCGCGCAGTCCGCGCGGCGCTTCGCCGAGGACCTGATGCCCGCGATCACGCAGGGCAAAGTCCGGCCGATCGTCGACCGGGTTTTCGCGCTCGAGGAAGTGGAGGCGGCGCACCAGCACGTGTACGCCGATCGCCAGCTGGGCAAAGTCGTCATCCGCATTTAAGGAGGAGGGAGACATGTTGATCAGAAAATTCATGCTGCTGTGCGCAGCGCTCTGGTGCTCGGCCGCGGCGGCGCAGGGCTGGCCGTCCAAGCCAATCACGCTCATTACGGCTGGCGCGCCGGGCGACGGGCTCGACGTCATCGTGCGCGCGATCGGGCAGGGCCTGCAGAAGGCCACCGGGCAGAACGTCATCGTCGACAACCGCCCGGGCGCGGGTGGGCGCATCGCCATGCTCGCGCTGAAGAATGCGCCGAACGATGGCCATACCATCGGCGCCATCTCGCTCAACAACATTCCGCTGGCGGCGGTGAATCCCGACTGCCCGTACGACCCGATCGCCGATTACACGCACATCTCGCTCGTGGCGGACGCGATCCCGATGCTGGTCGTCAGCCCCGGGCTGCAGGTGAAGAGCGTGCCGCAGCTCATTGCCTACGCCAAGGCGAACCCCGGCCAGCTCAACTTCGGCAGCAGCGGCGTCGGCACCATCTTCCATTTCTACGGCGAGTGGCTGAAGCAGATGACCGGCGTCGACATGGTGCACGTCGCCTACAAGGGCGAGGCGCTGGCGCTGAACGACATCGTCAACAACCGCATCCAGCTGATGTTCGCCTCGGGCATCTCGAAGCCTTTCGTGCAGAGCGGCAAGCTGGTCCTGATCGGCACCGCCGGTCCGGAGCGCATGCGCGACTTCCCGGAGGTGCCGACGATGCGCGAGCAGGGGCTCGGCGAGTTCGTCGTCACCGGGTGGATCGGCATCTCCGGTCCGGCGCGCCTGCCGCGCGACGTCCTGGACAAGGCGAACGCCGCGGTCGCCAAGGCGGTCACCGTGGAGGAGACGAAGAAGCTGCTCAACAACTTCACCTTCGTCGAGAAGGGCAGCTCCTCGGA
The DNA here is from genome assembly GCA_036394655.1 of Burkholderiales bacterium. Taxonomy (GTDB): domain Bacteria; phylum Pseudomonadota; class Gammaproteobacteria; order Burkholderiales; family SG8-39; genus SCGC-AG-212-J23. The sequence goes on along the minus strand of DASWER010000197.1, from coordinate 260 downwards.
GGAATTCACCGACAAGATCAAGCTCGACCTCGTGCGCCTGCGCAAGATCGGCCAGGCGGCGAGCATCCGGCTTGAATAACCCGTTCGCTGGTCGTGCGCAGTTGCTGGACTAGCTGCTGGCCGGCTTCTTGAACACCGAGCGGTCGACGTCGTCGAGGTTCCAGATCTGCGTTTCCTCGCAGTGCGGACACTCGAGCGTGCGCTCGGTATAGGTCAGGTTCTTGAAGGTCTCGTAGTCGACGTCGAGATCGGTCGAGATC
>DASWER010000196.1:0-3897 GCA_036394655.1 Burkholderiales bacterium | reverse complement strand
GTGCGTCGCCGCGCCGAGGAAGTTGCTGTTCCACACGCCGATCAGCGCCATCAGCACCGGAATGTTCTTCTCGAGCGGCGCGCTGGCGAAGTGCTCGTCGACCTCGCGGCCGCCTTCGAGGAATTGCTGGAAGCCATCGGCGCCGAGCGCGCACATCGCGGCGAAGCCCACCGCCGACCAGACGGAGAAGCGGCCGCCGACCCAGTCCCACATCGGCAGCACTTCGGTCGCGCCGAATTTCTTTGCCAGCTCCACGTTCGAGCTCACCGCGTAGAAGTGCTTGCCGCCCCAGCGTTTGGCCGCTTCGGCATTCGCCATCGTCTCCTGCGTGGTGAAGGTCTTGGAGGCGATGATGAACAATGTCATTTCCGGCTTCGCGCCATCGAGGGCGCGTTGCAGGTCACGCGGATCGACGTTCGCCGCGAAGCGCACATCGAGGGTGCCGTCGCTTAGTGCATCGGCGAGCAGTCGCGGGCCGAGGTCCGAGCCGCCGGTGCCGAGATTTACGACCCTTTTGAATTTCTTCTCCGAGCGCAGACGCGAGGCGAGGCTGCGCATGCGCTCCAATGTGGCCGTCACCTCTGGAGGAGGATCGGAAGCGCGCAAAGCGGTATGCCAGGCCGCGCGGTTCTCGGTGGAGTTGACGGCATCGCCGGTGAGGAGCAGTTCGCGCCACCTGGCGAGGCCGCGCTCTTCGGCGAGATGCGCGAGCAGCCGCAGCGTGATCGCGCCGAGGCGCTGGCGCGAGTAGTCGTAGCGCACGCCCGCGGCTTCGGTGACGAGATGCGCCGAGCGCGCCGGATCGGCGGCGAACAGCTGGCGCAGATGCAGCGTGCGCTCGGACTCGGCGTGGGCGGCGAGGCTTGCCCAGGCGGTGCATTCCGTCGGTCGAATGGAGTTCACTTTTGCAGTCGGTAGAGGCGATAGCGCTCGGCGCGGTCGCCGGGCCGGCCGACGTCGGCGAGCTTGACCCAGCGCCGTGCCGCGACCGGCGGCGGCGCATCGAGCTCCTCCTTGGGCGTGCCCTGGACGAGCACCAGCGGACAGGCGGCGGGCTTCACCACGTCGAAAGGCTGCGTGCGGATGCCGCCATGGTAGTCGAGCGCCGCGGCCTGCGATACGCCGAGCGAGCGCTCGGCAAGGCAGCCCGCGCCGGCCGGCAGCTTGCTTTTCAGCTGCAGCGCCACCGAGCGGTAGCTCTTCTGGTAGTCGACCCAGGGCATCCACAGCATGGCGAAGCTGCCCCAGAGGAGAACCATGCCGCCGGCCCAGCGCGCCACGCTGCGCAGCGGCGACGATCGCGTGAAGAAGATGAGATACAGCCATGCCGCGGCAAAGGCGAGCGCCAGCACGATCGCCAGGGGTTTCAGCTGCAGCACGAAGCCCGGCGCCATGCGCGCGAAGTTGCGCGCCACCGGGGCGGGCACGCCGGTCAGCATCGCGATGTAGCCGAGCCACACCAGGCCGGCGAACACGGCGAAGGTGAGGGCGCCGAACCAGTCGAGCGCGGCGAAGGCGCCACGCCGCAGGCTGAAGATGCCGTAGGCCGCGAGCAGCGAGAGCGGCGCAAGCAGCGGAATCAGGTTCACGTCCTGCGGCGGTCCCCAGGCGACGAACAGCACGACCATCGCCACCACCGCGACCGTGGGAACGAACAGGCGCGGGTCGCGCCAGCGCCGGCGCTGCGACCAGGCGCTCCACAGCGCCAGCGGCCACGCGGGCCAGGTGAACCAGCTCGCGGTGGAGAAGAAGTGGCGGAAGTTCTCGCCCATGCTCTCGTGCGGCCGCGAGCTGATGCGCCACCACTCGGCGAAGGCCTCCGGCGCGCGCAGCTTGAGCGCGAGCGGCCAGCTCAATGCGAGCACCACGGCCGCGGCGAGCGCGATGCCGATGAAGCGAACGGCGCCGCGCGTGCGCCATTCCGGGCAAAGGGCGTGCGCCGCGATCACGGCGCCACCGAGCGCGAGCGGCGCAATCCAGGTACCGGAGAGCGCGGCGAGGCCGAGGGCTACGCCGAAGGCGAGCCCGGCGCGCGCCGGCCGGGTGGTGGCATAAGGCAGCGCGGCCAGCGCGCCGCACATCGCGGCGAGCGAGGCGAGCTCAGGGACCGCCTCGTGCGCATGCACCAGCAGCCCGATGCTGCCGAGCAGAATCAGGAGCGCACCGCATGCTGTGGTGCGCCGCGTCTCGTCCGTGGACCAATCTCGCGTCGCGGCGTAGAGCAGGGCGAACGCGGCCGCGACGAAAGCAGCGCTCGCCAGGCGTGCGGCGGCGTGGAATTCGATGACCAGGCCAAGGAGCTTGCCGAAGGCGAGGGCGAACCAGTGATACAGCGGCTGGTCGTGCAGCCAGGGCGCGCCGGCGATGCGCGGCACGATGAGGTCGCCGCTCACCGCCATGCCGTGCACGATGCCGAGGCCGATGGCGTCGTGCGTCTTCCAGAGATCGTGGCTTACGAGGCCGGGCAGGAGGAACGCCGCGACGACGGCCGCAAGGACCGCGGGCGACGGTGGAAGCGTGAGCCGGGGCAGCATAGCCCCGGGGGTTATTTGGCCTTCTTGGTGTAGCGGCGCTTGAACTTCTCGACGCGGCCGGCAGTGTCCAGGATCTTGGTCTTGCCGGTGTAGTACGAGTGCGATTCGGACGACACCTCGACCTTCACCACCGGGTACTCCTTGCCGTCGGTCCACTTCATGGTCTCGCGACCCTTGGTGTCGATCGCCGATCGGGTGAGGAAGGAATGATTCGCGCTGGTGTCGTGGAAGATCACCGCTCGGTATTCGGGATGCACGCCTGGTTTCATGGCTCGGCCTTCTCTGCGAAGGCGCGGATTATACAGACTTTTTTGAGGGACTTTCAGCCCCGGCGCATCGAGTCGAAGAACTCCGCGTTGGACTTGGTGGCCTTGAGCTTGTCGATCAGGAATTCGGCCGCCTCGAGCTCGTCCATCGGGAACAGCAGCTTCCTCAGCACCCAGACCTTCTGCAGGATCGGCTGCTCGATCAGCAGCTCCTCGCGCCGCGTGCCGGAGCGGTTGACGTTGATCGCCGGATAAATGCGCTTCTCGTGCATCCGGCGGTCGAGGTGGATCTCCATGTTGCCGGTGCCCTTGAACTCCTCGTAGATCACGTCGTCCATCCGGCTGCCGGTGTCGATCAGCGCGGTGGCGATGATGGTGAGCGAGCCGCCTTCCTCGATGTTCCTTGCCGCGCCGAAGAAGCGCTTGGGCTTCTGCAATGCATTGGCGTCGACGCCGCCGGTGAGCACCTTGCCCGAGGCCGGCACCACGGTGTTATAGGCGCGCGCCAGCCTGGTAATGGAATCCAGCAGGATCACCACGTCCTTCTTGTGCTCGACCAGCCGCTTCGCCTTTTCGATCACCATCTCGGCGACCTGCACGTGGCGCGAGGCCGGTTCGTCGAACGTCGAGGCGACCACTTCGCCGCGCACCGAGCGCGACATCTCGGTCACTTCCTCCGGCCGCTCGTCGATCAGCAGCACGATCAGATTCACGTCGGGATGGTTGGCGATGATGGCGTGCGCGATGTGCTGCAGCATCACCGTCTTGCCGGCCTTGGGCGGCGAGACGATCAAGCCTCTTTGCCCTTTGCCGATCGGCGCCACGATGTCGATCACCCGGCCGGTGATGTTCTCCTCGGCCTTGATCTCGCGCTCCAGCTTGAACATCTCGTCCGGATGGAGCGGCGTGAGGTTCTCGAACAGGATCTTGTTCTTGGCGGCCTCGGGGGCCTCGCCGTTGACCTTGTCGACCTTGACCAGCGCGAAGTAGCGCTCGCCGTCCTTCGGCGTCCTGATTTCGCCCTCGATCGAGTCGCCGGTGTGCAAATTGAAGCGGCGGATCTGCGAAGGCGAGACGTAAATGTCGTCGGTGCTCGC
>DASWER010000195.1:0-12008 GCA_036394655.1 Burkholderiales bacterium | reverse complement strand
CTGCACCGAGCCGCCCAGGCCGTGCAGGTCGGAGAACGCCACCTGCGCGATCATCTCCGGCACGAAGAACAGCTCGCCGCCGCTCCAGGGCTTGGCGCCGAGATAGCCGGTGGCGGTGGCGCTCCAGCTTCGCTCCCTGTCGGGGGAGAGCGAGTTGGGGCTGCCGTTCAGGTTGGTGTAAGCCGCCGGGAAGGCATCGTGCTTGTTGGCGATGTAGGTCGCCTGCCCGAATGCGTTCCACCGTTCTTCGACCGGGTCATCGGCGGCGAATGCCGGCGGTATCCATGACGCGAGCGCGAACGCCACTGCAGCCCAGCGGAGCGCCACGATCATCGACGAGCTCCCTTTTGTTCTTGCTGTTGCGACTATCTTACCTGAGGAGATGGAACCGCTTGCCTACAATAGGTCATGCGCCTGCTGATCGTCGAAGACGACGCCATGCTCGCCGACGGTTTGGCGAGGGCACTGCGTCGCTCGGGACATACCGCGGACTGCGTGACGAGCGCGGAGCACGCGGCGCTCGCGCTCGAGCACGACGCGTTCGACGTCATGCTCCTCGACCTCGGCCTGCCCGGCAGCGACGGCTTCGAGCTGCTCGCGCGGCTGCGCCGGCGGGGCAATACCTTGCCCGTGATCGTGATCACTGCGCGCGATGCTCTGACCGACCGCGTGCGCGGGCTCGACCTCGGCGCGGACGATTACCTGGTGAAGCCCTTCGAGCTGGAGGAGCTCGAAGCGCGAGTGCGCGCGCTGATTCGCCGGCGCGCCACGCCGGTTACGCCGCAGCTCGCTTTCGGGCGGCTGACCCTCGACCTCGTGGCGCGCGAGGCACGCGTCGACGGCGAGCGCGTCGAGCTCACGCCGCGCGAGTGGGCCATCATGGAGCTCTTCGTGACTCAGCCCGGGGTGGCCCTGGCGAAGGAGCGGATGGTGCAGTCGCTCTCGAGCTGGGACGACGCCTTGAGCGCCAATGCCGTGGAGGTCTATGTCTCGCGGCTGCGCGCAAAGTTCGAGCCGGCGGGGCTGCGCATCCGCACCGTTCGCGGCTACGGCTACATGCTGGAAGACAAGAATGCGCGCTGAGCGCAGCGTGCGCAGCCGGCTGCTCGTCTGGCTGCTGGGCCCCCTGGCACTGCTGCTCGGGGGGAGCGCGGTCGTCGCCTACAACACGGCGCTCGGCATCGCGACCGACGCGTACGACCGCTCGCTGCTCGACCCGGCGCTCGCCATCGCGCAGCAGCTGAAAATCAGCGACGCGGGAATCGCGCTCGAGATGCCGGAAGCCGCGCTCGAGGCGCTGCGCGTCGACACCAGCGATCGCCTGTTCTTTTCCGTGACCGACCGCGGGCGCGTGCTGATGGGCCCCGATACCCTGCCGCCGCCTCCCTCCGTGCCCGCATTGGGCACGCCGCTGTTCTACGACACGGTCTACCGCGGCGAGCCGGTGCGCGTGGCCGCGCTGGCGGTGGCCGGGCCGGGCCACCCGGTGATCGTGCAGGCGGCCGAGACGCTCGTGAAGCGCAACCGCCTGGTGCAGCATGTGCTGTTCGCGTACGTCGGCCTCGGCTGCGCGATTTTCGCGGTCACCCTCGCGGCGGTATGGATCGGTGTCGCGCGTGGGCTGGCGCCGCTGGAGAAGCTGCGCGGCGAGATCGCCACCCGCTCGCATCGCGACCTGCGCCCGGTTTCCGAGCGGCAGGCCCCCGACGAGGTGCGGCCGCTGGTGCGCGAGCTGAACCAGCTCCTGCATCGCCTGGCGGTGTCGATCGAGCTGCAGCAGCGCTTCGTGGCCGACGCCGCGCACCAGCTGCGCACGCCGCTTGCCGCGCTGCAGGCGCAGGTGGAGGCGGCGCGCGGCGATCCGCTGCCGCCGGCGCTTGCGCGCACCGTCGAGCAATTGCAGGCTGCGACGCGCCGCGCGGCGCACCTTTCGCGACAGCTGCTCACGCTCGCGAGCGTCGACCCGAGCGCCGAGCGCCCGTATTCGCCGCAGGCGGCCGATCTCGCGGAGCTCCTGCAGCGCGACCTCTCGGACTGGATCGCGCGCGCCGATGCGCGCCGCATCGACCTCGGCTTCGAGCTCTCGGCGGCCCCGGTGCGCGCCGAGCCCGAGCTGGTGCTCGAGGCGGCTTCGAACCTCCTCGACAACGCGCTCAGCTATACGCCGGAGCACGGCGAAGTGACCCTGCGCACCGGGCGGCGCGATGGGGTGTGCTACCTCGAGGTCGAGGACAACGGCCCGGGCATCCCGGAGCCCGAGCGCGCCTATGTGTTCGAGCGCTTTCACCGCGTGAAGGGCACGCCGGGTCCCGGGGCGGGCCTCGGCCTGGCGATCGTGCGCGAGATCGCCAACCGCCACGGTGCATCGGTGAATCTCGCCGCGGGCGCGGCAGGCCGCGGCACGCGAGTCAGCGTTTCCTTCCCCGCAGTCTAGGGGCGGTTCCACCAGCCGCCGCCGAGCGCCTGGAATAGGGCTGCGGTATCGGCGTAGCGGTTGGCTTGGGCCTGGACCAGCGTCAGCACCGTCTGGAAGTAGGCTTGTTCCGCGGTGAGGAGCGCGAAATAGCTGATGTCGCCAAGCTGCAGCTGCCGGCGGGCGATGGCGAGGCTCTCCTGGGCGAGCAGCTTCGCGTCGAGCGCCGCCTTCAGAGCGATCGCGTCGTACTCGAGCGCGCGCAGCGTGTCGGCGACGTTCTGCAGCGCTCCGATCACGGTGGAGCGATATTGCGCGGCCGCCTGATCGTAGGCCGCCTCGGCCGCCCGCCGGCGGTGGAGCAGGGCGCCGCCCTGGAACACGGGCTGCGTTACGTTCGCCGCCACCGCCCAGAAGCCGCTGCCCGAGGTGAACAGCGACGACATCGCAGTGGCCACGCTGCCGACATCGGCATTGATGGTGAACTGCGGAAGCATGTTCGCCGTCGCCACGCCGATCTGCGCGCTGGCGGCGTGCAGCTGCGCCTCGGCGGCGCGCACGTCGGGCCGCTGCTGCACCAGCTTCGAGGGCAGGCTCACGGGCAGCTCGACCGGCAGGGCGAGCGCGGAGAAATCGAACTTCTGGGCCACTTCCTCGCTCGGGAATCCGCCCGCCAGCGCGGTGAGCAGGTTGCGCTGCTGCGCGAGCTGCTTGCGCAGCGGCGCGAGGCTCGCCTGCGCCTGCGCCAGCACGACGCGCTGCTGGATGACGTTCGCCTCGGCGATGGCGCCGAGCTGGAGCTGGCGCTGCATGAGCTGCACCTGCTCGGTGACGAGCGTAACAATCTCCTCGGTCGCCGCCACCTGCGCGCGCAGCGCCGCCTCCTGCACCGCGGCGGCCACGACGTTGGCGGTGAGCGTGACGTAGGTGGCTTCGAGCTGGAAGCGCTGGGCCTCGGCCATGGCCGCCGCGTTCTCGACTTGGCGCCGCACGCCGCCGAACACGTCGGGCGCGTAGGCGACGCTGAGCTGCGCCGTATGCAGGCTGAAGATGGAGGCGTTCGAATTGAGCGGCGAGCTCAGCACCGGCGCCACCTTCTGGCGCGTGGGGGAAAAGCTTGCTTGTACGGCGGGAAAGAACGCGCCGCGCTGCGCGCGATAGGTCTCGTCGGCCACGCGCAACGCGGCTTGGGCGGACTGCAAGCCGGGATTTGCCTTCAGCGATTGTTCGACCAGCGAATTCAACGCCTCGGAGCGGAACAGCGTCCACCACTGCGCCGGAATGTCCATCTCACTCAAGAAGCGCTGCAGGTCGCCGCCCGGGGTTTCCGCGGAGACGCTCTGCGTGGTGAGCGGCTCGGGCGTGTAGCGATCCACCGGCGGCGCGGCGGGGCGGCGGAAATCGGGGCCCACGGCGCAGCCCGCCAGAACCACGACGAACAGCACGGCCCTTCTCATCCGGCGGGCGCCTCCTCCTGCTGGCTGCCGTCGGGCAGGGGCGCGGCGCCGCGCCGCGAAACGACGCCGATGAGGGCAGGCAGCACGACGAGGATGAAGACCGGCGCCAGCAGCACGCCGCCCACCACCACGAGCGCGAGCGGCCGCTGCACTTGCGCGCCGATGCCGGTCGACACCGCCGCCGGCAGTAGTCCGACGCCCGCCGCGATGCAGGTCATCACCACGGGGCGCATCTGCACCTCGCAGGCCTGCCGGATCGCCTTCGCGCGCGCCACCCCGTCGCCGAGGAGCTGGTTGTAGTAGGAGATCACGATGATGCCGTCCATCGCGGCGATGCCAAAGAGCGCCACGAAGCCGATCGCCGCCGATACGCTGAAGGGCGTGCCGGTCACGTAGAGCGCGAAGATGCCGCCGATCAGCGCCATCGGCATCACGCTCGCCGCGAGCAGCATGTCGACCAGCGAATTGAAGTGGAAGTAAAGCAGCGCGCAGATCAGCAGCAGGCTGAGCGGCACGGCCACCGCGAGACGCTGCGCCGCGTCCTTGAGGTTGCCGAATTCGCCGACCCACTCGAGGCGGTAATTGCCGGGCAGCTCGACCTCGCGCTGGACCTTGTCCTGCGCCTCGATCACCGCGCTGCCCAGATCGCGGCCGCGCACGCTGAATTTGATCGGGATGTAGCGCTGCTGCTGCTCGCGGTAGATGAACGACGCGCCCGACTCGAGGCGTACGTCGGCGACCTGGCTGAGCGGCACCTGCACCACGGTGCCGTTGGCGCCGGGCACGCCGACCGTGATGCGCCGGATCGCATCGAGGCTGGAGCGGTATTCCGGCGCGAGGCGCACCACCATCGCGAAGTTGCGGTCGCTGCCTTCCTCGTACAGGTTGCCGGCCGCCTGCCCGCCGATGGCGGCCTGGACCGTGGCGTTGATGTCGCCCGGCGCGAGGCCATAGCGCGCGGCGCGCGCGCGATCGATGTCGATGCGCACGGTCGGCTGGCCGAGCGAGTTGAGCACCGCGAGGTCCGTCACGCCCCTGACGGTGCGCATCACATCCCGGATCTTGGCCGCGGTCGCTTCGAGGGTGCGCAGGTCGTTGCCGTAGAGCTTGATCGAGTTCTCTCCCTTCACGCCCGAGGCCGCCTCCTCGACGTTGTCCTGGATGTTCTGCGAGAAGTTGAACTCGACGCCCGGGAACTGCGCTTCCAGCGCGCCGTTGACCTGCTCGGTGAGCTTCTCCTTGTCGACACCCTGGCGCCACTCGGCCTGGGGCTTGAGCGGCACATAGAACTCGCCGTTGAAGAACCCGGTCGCGTCGGTGCCGTCGTCCGGGCGCCCGTTCTGCGAGATCACGGTGACCGCCTCGGGGAAGGTCTTGATGATCTTGCGCATCTTGTTCACGTGCTCGTTGGCCTCCTCGAGCGAGATCGAGGGCGGCATCGTGGCGCGGATCCACAGATTGCCTTCCTCCAGCTTCGGCAGGAATTCCAGGCCCAGGGCGGGAAGCATCGCCACCGCGAGCACGAACGCCAGAACGCCGATGCCCAGCGCGAGGATGCGGTTGGCCAGGGCGAAATCGAGCAGCGGCGCATACGCGCGACGCAGCCAGCGCACGATGATGGTTTCTTTCTCCTCGAGCTTTTCATTGAGCAGCAGCAGCGCGCTCAGGGCCGGCGAGACGGTGAAGGTGGCGATCATGCCGCCGAGGATGGCGTAGGCGTAGGTCTTGGCCATCGGCCCGAAGATGTGGCCTTCGATGCCCGACATCGTGAAGAGGGGCACGAAGCCGGCGATGATGATCGCGGCCGAGAAGAAAATCGGGCCGTTGACCTCGGCTGCCGCCACCGCGATCCGGTTGAGCTTGCCGTGCAGGCCGATCACCATCTGCATATGTTCCAGGCCGTGCGGACCTTCGCGCCATTTCTCCTTGGGCTCCGAAAGGTGGCGGTAGATGTTCTCGACCATGATCACGCTGGCGTCGACGATCAGGCCGAAATCGATCGCCCCGACCGACAGCAGGTTCGCCGACTCGCCGCGCAGCACGAGGATCGCAACGGCGAAGAACAGGGCGAACGGGATGGTCGTCGCCACGATGATGGCGCTGCGCAGGTTGCCGAGAAAAATCCACTGCACGAAGAAGATCAGCACGATGCCCATAACCATGTTGTGCAGCACCGTGTTCGTCGTCACGTTGATCAGGTCGGTGCGGTCGTAGATCTTCTGGATGCGCACGCCGGGGGGCAGGATGCCGCTGCCGTTGATCTTGTCGATCTCGGCCTTCACCGCCTCCAGCGTGGGCTTGCTTTCCTGCCCGCGGCGCATCAGCACGATGCCTTCGACCACATCGTCATCGTTGTCCTGGCCGGCGATGCCGAGGCGCGGCTTGTGCCCGACGCTGATGTCCGCCACGTCGCTCATCAGCACCGGCGCGCCGTTCGGCGCGGTGAGCGTCGTCTCGCGGATGTTGTCGAGCGAATGGATCTGGCCGATGCCGCGCACCACCGCCGCCTGGGGGCCGAAGTTTACGGTCTGCCCGCCGACGTTGATGTTGCTGTTGTTGAGCACCTGGATGATCTGCGGCACCGTCAGGCCGTAATGCGTGACCTTCTTCAGGTCGAGCGTCACGTCGTAGGTCTTGGTCCTGCCGCCCCAGGCGATGACGTCGATGACCCCGGGCACCGCCTTGAAGCGGCGCTCGAGAATCCAGTCCTGGATGGTCTTGAGATCCGTCACCGAAAAGCCGTCCGGACCCAGCACGCGGTAGCGGTAGATCTCGCCGGTCGGGCTCACCGGTGAAATCGAAGGCTGAGCGCTGTTCGGCAGGCTCGGCATCTGGGCGAGGCGGTTGATGACGAATTGCTCCGCCTGGTAATAGGTCAGGTCGTAGGTGAATTGCACCTTCACGTCGGACAGGCCGAACAGCGAGATGGTGCGGATCGTCTTGACGTTCGGGATGCCCGCCATCGCCACTTCGATCGGGATGGTGATGTAGCGCTCCATCTCCTCCGCCGACTGCCCGGGGCTCTGCGTCACGATGTCGACCAGCGGCGGCACCGGGTCGGGGTAAGCCTCGATGTTCAGCTTGATGAAGCTCACCAGGCCGGCGGCCATGACGGCGAACAGCAGCACCACGATCAGCAGGCGCTGGCGCAGCGCGAAGGCGATGACCTGGTTCATCAGTCCTTCACTTGCGCGGCGCGGTCGATGAAGAGGGTGCCGCTCGCGATGATGCGTTGTCCCGGCGTGAGGCCCTCCTTGACCTCGACCATGCCGTCGTTCGTGCGGCCGACCTGGATCGAGCGCGCGGCGACCGTGCCGTCGTCGAGCACCAGCCAGACGTGCGCCTTGTCGCCCTCATAGATGACGGCGTTCTGCGGGATCGCCGGCGCGGCGACGTCCACTCCCGTGATGATGCTGAAGCTGGCGAACATCATCGGCTTCAGTGCCCCGTCGGTGTTCTCGACTTCCGCGCGCACCGGCAGGCGCCGGGTCGTGGCGTCGATCGAGGGCGCGATCCACGCGAGGTGCGCGCTGAACACGCGGGCGGGATAGGCCAGCACGCGCACATCCACCGGCTGGCCGATGCGGACCATCCGCGCGTCGGTCTCGCGCACGTTGGCGATCAGCCACACGGTGGAGAGGTCGCCGATCGAGTAGACCGGGGTGGTCGAAGCCCCGCTCGCTGCGCTGGCGATGTACTGGCCGAGGCCGACCTGGCGCTGCACCACGGTGCCGCCGATCGGCGCGCGCACGATGGCTTCCGGGTTCATCTGCTGTGTATTGGGCGAGTTCTCCACGCTCGCGATCTCGGTGGCCGACTTGCCGAGGATGCGCAGCCGGTTGCGCGCTGCCGCGCGCGCGGTCTCGGCGCTGCGCAGGGCGTTCTGCGCGCTCGCCAGCTCCGCCTGGCTCTGCAGCCAGTCCTTGAGCGCGCCGGACTTGGCGAGATAGAGCTCGTGCTGGCGCTTCTCGTTGGCCTCGGCCAGCTTCAGTTGCGAACGCGCCGTGTTGAGCGTCGAGAGCGCGGCCACCAGATCGTTCTGCGCCTGCACCACTTCACTCGCCTCCACCGCCATCAGCGGGTCCCCCGGCTTCACCGCGTCGCCGAGCTTCGCGATGACGCGCGTCACCCGCCCGGAGAAGGGCGAGAACACCGGCGTCGTCGTATCCTCGTTGATCGCGATGTTGCCGTCGGTGATCTGCTCGCTGCGGAACGTGTAGGACTCGACCGGCATGACCTTCAGCCCCGCCCACTGCTCCTTGGTCGGCCGGAAGGTGCCTGGCGCCGGCGCGGGCTGCGTCTGGGCGCCGCGCGCGTCGTCGCTGCCGAAGAAGTGTTTGAGGGTCGTGGCGCCGGCCGCGAAGGCACCGATCGCGATGGCGAGGGCGACCAGCGCGGCCAGCTGCATGCGGCGCGAGAGGCGCGGCACGCGGCGGCGCGCCTCAGGAGGCGGCAGCAGCGGCTCGGAACTCATGCGCGGCTTCCAGCATGTAACCAACGCGGTGCACCGTGCGGATGCGGATGCCCGCCGGCTCGAGCTTGGCGCGCAGCCGCGAGACATAGGTCTCGATGGTGTTCGCCGAGACGGGCTTGCCGCAGCCCGCGATGCTCTGGCTGATGCTTTCCTTGGAGACGACGCGCTCGGCCTGCCTGAGCAGCACTTCCAGCACCGCCCATTCCCTGGGCACAAGCGCGAGCGGCTCGCCGGCGAGATAGGCGCGCCGTGCATCGCTATCGACCACCAGCGGCCCGTGCACCAGCCTGCGCGCATCCTCTCTCGAACGCGAGCGCCGGATCAGTGCACGCACGCGCGCCGCGAGCTCGGGCATGGCGAACGGCTCGGCCAGGCAATCGGCGCCGAGCTCGAGCGCCTGCACGCGCTCGTCGACCTGCTCGCGCGCGGTCAGCACCAGCAGCGGAACCCGATCGCGCTGGTCCTCGAGCGCACGCAGCAGCCGTGCGCCGTCGACGACCCGCAGGCTAAGGTCGAGGATCAGCAGATCGAACGTCTGTGCGGCAGCGGTGCGTACCGCCTGCTCGCTCGAGCGCGCGAGCTCCACCGCGCATCCCTGGCGCCGGAGCATGCGCGCGAGCTCGTCCGCGACCCACGAACCGTCCTCCAGAATGAGGATTCGCATTGCGCTGCCACTGTAGGAGCAGGTCTCCTACAAAACGCTGACAGCAGGTGGATGCAAGTCACGGGTAAACATGGTGTCAGTGACAGGATGCTTGCAAACGACCTGATGGCGGCGTGTCGAGCGATGCTCGTAGAATGCTGATGCCGGTAGCCGACGGGCTATCGGAGATACCTCCTGAAGCAAAAGGCCGGCGCGACTACGTCGGCCTGTTTTTTTAAGCCGAGTTGTCCGCGATGCGCAGGTTTCTCGTTCCGGTCGACGGCTCCGATAGCTCGCTGCGTGCCCTTGCCTGGGCGATTGATCTCGCGCAGCACATGAGCGGCGTCGCCATTCATCTCGTCAACGTCGACCGGCCCGAGAAGAGCGCGGCGATCCTGAGCCACGCGGAACAAGCGCTGCGCGCGGCGCAGCTCTCTTATACGAAAGAAGCATTGAGCGGCCCCGTTGCAGCGGTCATCGCGGAGCACGCCGGGAGGCTTGGCTGCGATGCCATCGTCATGGGCACCCGCGGCACCTCCGCCATCGAGAACCTGGTCCTCGGTACCGTCGCCAACGAAGTGGTTCACCGCACCCGCCTGCCGGTCACCCTCGTTAAATAAGGTTTTGCGCCGCCCTTTCAGAAATTTGTCAGCTTTCTGGGGTTAGATTCGCCGACCCCACAAAAAGCTGACAAAGTGCTGGAGTGACCCGCTGCGCCCTGTCGTTCCTGGTTTTCGCCCTCCTAGCCGGCGCGATGCCGGCCGCCGCCAGCGATCTGACGCTGGCGGAGGCGGAATCCTTTCTCCTGCGCAATAACCGCGAGCTGCAGGCGGCGCGGCGCGCGGTCGAGTCCGCCGAGGCGCAGCAGATGATCGCCGGCGCGCGCCCCAACGCTACCTTCGCGATCAACAGCGGGCTGATCGGCTCGGGGGGCAAGCCCGACACGGTGTTTCGCATCGACCAGCCCTTCGAGCGCGGCAACAAGCGCGACCTGCGCCTCGACGCCGCCGCCGGGCTGCAGCGCGCCGCGCGCAACGATTCGCTCGACGTGCTGCGTCAGCAGCTGGCACTCTTGCGCGGCACCTACTTCGATCTGAAGCTGGCGCAGGAGCGCGCCGAGGTGCTGGCGCAGACCGCGCAGCTCTTCTCCGTAACGCTGAACGCGGCGCAGCGCCGGCTCAAGGCCGGTGACCTCGCTCCGGCGGACGTCGCCAAGGTGCAGGTAGATTACGAGCGTGCACAGAATGACGCCCGCGGCGCGCAGGCAGAGTTCGCACGCGCCCAGATCGCGCTCGCCTATCTCATCGGCGCCGAGCGCGAAGCGCCCGAGCTGCGCGTCGTCGATCCCTGGCCGGCGCCGCAACGCGCCGACGCCGCGACGCTCGAGCGCGCGATCGAGGAGCGGCCCGACGTGGCGGCCGCGCGCCAGCGCGTCGAGGCGGCCGAGCGGCTGCGCGACCTCGCGCGGGCGCAGCGCACGCGCGACATCAGCATCGGCGCCCAGTACGAGCGCTTTCCCGGCAACGTGCCCGCCAACTCCGTCGGCTTCGGCTTCGCCGTGCCGCTCTTCACCGGCTATGACTTCTCGGGCGACATCCAGAAGGCCGAGGTCGACCGCTACGCGGCGATGGATGCCCTGGCGCGCACGCGCGCCGTGGCGATGAACGAGCTGCGCCGCGCGGCGGGGGACGTGAATGCCGCCGCCGATCGCATCGAGCGCTTCGATGCGTCGCTGCTCGGCGCTGCCAACCAGAGCGCGCAGGCCACCGAGTTCGCCTTCAGCCGCGGCGCCATCTCGGTGCTCGAGGTGCTCGATGCACGCCGCACGCTGCGCGCGGTGCGCCTCGAGGCGCTCGGTGCGCGGAACGACTACGCCAGGGCGCTCGCCGCCTGGACCGCCGCGCAGGCCAACGTGCAGACACTGGAAACGCGATGAGGCTTCTCATCCTGCTGCTGACGGGCGCCGCGCTCGTTGCCTGCGGCGAGAAGGAGAAGGAGCCGCTGCCGCAATACACCGTCGAGCAGCACAGCATCGTCATCTTCCCGCCCGGCAGCCCGCAGATCGCCACCATCACCTCGGTGCCGATCGAGCCGCGCCGCGACATGATGCTGCGCTTCAACGGCCGCCTGGTGTGGAACGAGGACCGCACCGTGCGCGTCTTCGCGCCGTTCGCCGGGCGCGTCACTTCGATCGCGGTGCGCCCGGGGGACCGCATCAAGGCGGGCCAGTCGCTAGCGGTGCTGGCGTCGCCGGAGCTCGGCGTGGCGCAAGCGGAGGCGCGCCGTGCCGAGCAGGACCACTCGCTCGCGCGGAAGAACCTGGCACGCGTGCAGGAGCTCTTCACCGCGGGCGTGGCGCCAGCCAAGGACCTGCAGGCGGCGCAGGCGGATGTCGCGCGCACCAAGGCCGACCGCGACCGCACGCTGGCGAAGCTGCGGCTCTATGGCAAGACCGATAACGTGGATCAGACGCTGGCGCTGAAAAGCCCGATCGCCGGCGTGGTGGTCGAGCGCAACCTCAATCCGGGGCAGGAGATCCGTCCCGACAACCAGGGCGACAAGGCGCTGTTCGTGGTGTCCGATCCGAGCGAGCTCTGGTTCCTGCTCGACGTCGCGGAAAAAGACATATCGCTGGTGAAGCCCGGCACCGACCTCAGCCTTGCGACCACGTCGCTCGGCGATGAGCGCGTCCGGGGCCGCATCCTGCACGTCGCCGATGTGGTCGATCCGCAGACGCGCTCGGTGAAGGTGCGCGGTACCGTCGCCACGAACGACGAGCGCCTCAAGGCCGAGATGTACATCGTCGCCGAGCTGCGCGTGCCCGCGCCCGGCGGCTACCTGGTGCCGGCGCGCGCGGTGTATCTGCGCGGCGAGCAGCATTACGTCTTCATCGACGAAGGCAACGGCCGCTACGCGCGCCGCGCGATCCGGCCCGGGCCGCTCGCCGACGGCTACCAGGTGGTGCTGCAGGGACTCGCGGCCACCGACAAGGTGGTGCTCGACGGCAGCCTGCTGCTCGAG
>DASWER010000194.1:0-3856 GCA_036394655.1 Burkholderiales bacterium | reverse complement strand
TGAAGAAACACCGGTATGCCGGCGACGTGGCGGTGGAACCCTTCGACTATGTGCCCGACGGCCCCGCCGCCGCGGCGCGCGCCATCGGCTATGTGCGCGGCATCATCGAGGCGCTCGAATGACCGAGAAGCGCATCGGCATCATCATGCATGGCGTCACCGGGCGCATGGGGATGAACCAGCATCTCATCCGCTCGATCCTCGAGATCCGCAAGCGGGGCGGCGTGGCGCTCAAGGACGGCACGCGCCTGATGCCGGATCCGCTGCTCGTCGGCCGCAACGCGGCGAAGGTGGAAGAGCTCGCGCGCAAGCACGGGGTACACCGCTGGACGGCCGATCTCGACGCGGCGCTGAAAGGCCCGGATGAAATCTTCTTCGACGCCGCGTCGACGCAGCTGCGGCCGAAGCTGCTGAAGCGCGCCATCGCCGCCGGCAAGCACGTCTACTGCGAAAAACCCGTCGCCACCACGCTCGCCGAAGCCAAGGATCTGTACGCAGCCGCCAAGAAGGCGCGCATCAAGCACGGCGTGGTGCAGGACAAGCTCTGGCTCCCGGGTTTGCTCAAGCTGCGCAAGCTCAGAGAGCAGGGATTCTTCGGCCGGATGCTCGCGGTGCGCGGCGAGTTCGGCTACTGGGTGTTCGAGGGCGATCGCCAAAAGGGACAACCCGGCGCTCAGCGCCCATCTTGGAACTATCGAAAGCAGGATGGCGGCGGCATCATCCTCGACATGCTGTGCCACTGGCGCTATGTGCTCGACAATCTGTTTGGGGAAGTCAAAGCAGTGTCCTGCCTCGGCGCGACCCACATCCCGTATCGCTGGGACGAGAACGGCAAGAAGTACAAGGCGACCGCCGACGATGCCGCCTATGCAACGTTCCAGCTCGCGGGCGGCGTCGTCGCGCATTTCAATTCGTCCTGGGACGTGCGCGTGCGCCGCGACGATCTGCTCACCATCCAGGTCGACGGCACCGAAGGCAGCGCGGTCGCCGGGCTGCGCCGCTGCCTCACGCAGTCGTATGCCGAGACGCCCAAGCCGGTGTGGAATCCCGACATCCCGCAGCCGATCGACTTTTTCGCCGGCTGGAAAGAAGTGCCCGACCAGGGCACCGACAACGCCTTCAAGGTGCAATGGGAGCTCTTCCTCAAGCACGTCGCCGGCGAAGGCCCCTTCCGCTGGGGCCTGCTCGAAGCCGCCAAAGGCGTGCAGCTCGCCGAGCTCGGCCTCAGGAGCTGGCAGCAGAAAAAATGGCTCGACGTCCCGAAGCTCAAACCATAAAAGGGGTCTGACCCCATTTCCGTATGCAGCTGAGAAAACTTGGCAGCTTCGGCCTGGAGACGGACAGCCTGGACGCGCCGTTCAAGGAGATCTGGGACGCGTTCTTCGCCGGCCAGGTGCTGGTGTTTCGCGGCCAGTGCTTCACCTCCGAGGGCTTCCTGGTGTTCGCGCGCCAGTTCGGCAGGCCCGAGCCGCATGTGATCGACCAGTTTCACCATCCCGAGCAGGCGGACATCCTGATCCTGTCCAACCGGGAGAAGGACGGACAACCCGTCGGACTGGCGGATGCCGGCACCTACTTCCACACCGACTATTCGTATCTCGACGTGCCGGCCAGAGCCACGTTGCTCTATTCGATCGAGGTGCCGAAGAAAGGCGGCGATACGCTGTTCGCGAACCAGTATGCGGCTTACGATGATTTACCCCAGTCCAAAAAAAACCAACTGGAAAATCTGGTGGCGCTGCATCACTACGGCAACCGCGACGAGCAGGACAAGCGCTCGCGCACCGTCGCCTCGGTGCTGAACGATGACCAGGAGAAGAAGATGGCCTGGGTGCGCCATCCGATCGTGCGGCGCCATCCTGTCACCGGGCGCAAGGCCTTGTACTCGGTCTCGGGGAGCTCGTTCCGCGTCGAAGGCATGCCGGACGACGAGGCGGTCGACCTGCTCGACGAGCTGAAGGTCCATGCAACGCAGCAGAAGTACCAGCTGCGGCTCAAGTACGGCGTCGGCGACGTCGTCATCTGGGACAACGCGTCGCTCCTGCATTCGGCGACGCTCACGGATCCGGCAGACCCACGTACACTATGGCGCATCACGGTCAAGGAGGAGGGGAGAACATCATGAGGAGAATCACGCTCGGCATCATTGTCGCGGCGCTGGCCCTGCCGGCCGCGGCGCAGACCCAGACCTGGCACGGCGCTTCGCAGTTCAACGACGATCATGCCTTCACCAGGGCGCTGGTGCGCTTCCAGGAGCTGGTGCAGAAGTATTCGGGCAAGAAGATCGATTTCGTGCTGCACAAGAACTCGGAGCTCGGTCTCGAGAAGGACTACTTCGCCTACATGAACCAGGGCAAGGCGGTCGACTACGCGATCGTGTCGCCCGCGCACATGTCGACGTTCTCGCGCGCCGCGCCGTTCATCGACGCGCCGTTCATCTTCCGCGACCTCGCGCACTGGAACAAAGTGCTCGACGCCGACATTCTCAAGCCGATCGCCGACGAGGTGGCCCAGAAAGCCGACGTGATGCTGATCGGCTACGCCGGCGGCGGCACGCGCAACATCTTCGTCAACAAGCCGGTGCGCAACCTGCAGGAGATGAAGGGCCTGAAGGTGCGCGTGCAAGGCGCGCCGATCTGGAGCCGCACCTTCGCCGCGGTCGGCATGTCGCCGACCGTGATCGCCTACAATGAGATCTACAACGCGATCCAGAACGGCGTCATCGCGGCCGGCGAGAACGAGGCCGCGGGCGTCGAGTCGATGAAGTTCTACGAGGTCGGCCCGAACCTGTCGATCACCGAGCACGCCATCACCATCCGGCCGATCTGCTTCGCCGGCAAAACTTTCAAGGGATTGGACAAAGGGATGCAGGCCGCGGTGCTGCGCGCCGGCAAGGAAGCCGGCGCCTACGGCCGCCAGGTGGAGTCGAGCGAAGATGCCGCCAAGCTCGACGAGCTGGAGAAGGCGGGCAAGCTCAAGCGCATCAAGTTCACCGACCGGCCGCAGATGAAGAAGCTGGTCGATCCGGTGATCGAGGCTTACGCCAAAGAGATCGGCGCCGACCAGATCCTCGCCAAGATCAACGCGATCAAGTGACGCTGGGAATTCGGGGACGGAGCCCGAACTAATTCGGGCTCCGTCCCCGATTTGCGTATGAAAAGAATAATCCACGCCTATCACCGCTTGCTGACCTGGCTGATGGTGGCGACGGTCGCCATCCTCATCATCCCGGTGACGTTGCAGATCATTTCCCGCTACACGGCGCTGATCCCGTCGTGGATCTGGACCGAGGAGCTCTCCCGCTTCCTCTTTATCTGGATGGTGATGCTCGGCGCGATGATCGGCATCCGCGAGCACACGCACTTCGAGGTCGACGTCTGGCCCGACCTCGGGCCGAAGGGCGCCGCGCTGCTGCGCATCATCTCGAACCTGTGCGTGCTGGTGTTCGCGCTGGTCTTCGTGTGGTGGGGCATCCAGTTCGTGCGCTTCGGCTGGGACCAGCTCTCGGAGCTGGCCGAGCTGCCGATGCCGTGGATCTTCCTCGCCTGGCCGCTCGCCGGGCTGACCTGGGTGCTGTTCCTCGGGGAATCGTTCGTCGATAGCTGGCGCATCTTGCGCGCATGAGCAGCGTCGCTTTCGGCCCGGGCCAGGCGGCGATCATGCTGTTCGGCGTGTTCTTCGCGCTGCTCATCGTGCGCGTGCCGGTGGCGTTCGCGCTCGGCCTCGCCTGCCTGCCGGTGGTGATCATCGAGGAGCGGCTCTCGCCGATGGTGATCTTCAACGAGACCTTCAAGGCCTACAACTCCTTCATCCTGCTGGCGGTGCCGTTCTTCCTGCTGACCGCCAACCTGATGAAC
>DASWER010000193.1:0-3870 GCA_036394655.1 Burkholderiales bacterium | reverse complement strand
CTGCACGACCACGCCTATGCGCTGGTCGGCCTGCAGTTCTGCCTCGCGGCGATCAATATCCGCGGCGTCTACAAGAACGAATGAGCCAGGTTTTCAGCCGGCTCCAGTTCGCGGAAGCTGCGCAGCCAGGTGAGCTGGCGCTTGGCGAGCTGACGGGTGGCGGCGACGGCCTGCTCGCGCATTTGCGCCTCGCTGATCTCGCCTTCGAGGAACTGCCACACCTGGCGATAACCGACGGTGCGCATGCTCGGCATGCCCGCCATGAGCTCGAAGCGCCTGCGCAGAGCGCCGACCTCGTCCACCAGCCCGGCGGCGAGCATCGCGTCGAAGCGCTCTGCGATGCGCAGCGCCAGCGCGTCGCGATCGCCCGGCACGAGCGCGAATCCCTTGAGTGCGAATGGCAGGCCGGCGCGCGTCAGGCCCTGCAGCGCGGAGAGCGGCTTGCCGGTCAGGCGCCACACCTCGAGCGCGCGCTGGATGCGCTGCGTATCGGCCGGCGCGATGCGATGCGCGCTGCGCGGGTCGACCCGCTCGAGCTCGGCGTGCAGCGCCGGCCAGCCGCGCTCGGCGGCCTCGGCGTTGATCGCCGCGCGCACCTCCGCATCGGCCTGCGGCAGCGCATCGAGTCCGCCGATCAGCGCGCGGTAGTAGAGCATGGTGCCGCCGACGATCAGCGGGACTTTGCCCCTCCCTAGAATTTCCCGGATGACAGGCACGGCATCGGCGCGCCAGCGACCGGCGGAATAGCTGTGATCGGGATCGACGATGTCGACCAGGTGATGCGGCACGCGGGCACGCTCGGCCGCGCCCGGCTTCGCGGTGCCGAGGTCGAGGCCGCGATAGACCTGCGCCGAATCCATCGACACGATCTCGAGCGGCACGCGCTCGGCGAGCTTGAGGGCGAGGCTCGATTTCCCGCTCGCCGTGGGGCCGAGCAGGGCGTAGGCTTTACCGGCCACCCGAGACGTCTAGAATCGCTCCGCTCACGTACGACGCTTCTTCCGATGCGAGCCAGAGAATGGCGCGCGCAATCTCTTCCGGCTCGCCGGCGCGCTCGAGCGGCGCGCCTTTCCCAATGCGGTCGGCGCGCTCCGGATCGCCGCTCGTGGCGTGGATCTCGGTGTGGACCACGCCCGGACGCACCGCGTTGACGCGGATGCCCTCGGGCCCCACTTCCTTCGACAGCCCAAGGGTCAGCGTGTCTATCGCAGCCTTGGAGGCGGCGTAGTCCACGTACATCGCCGGGGCGCCGATGCGCGCCGCCACCGAGGAGAGATTGACGATCGAGCCGCCGGCGCCGCCGTAGCGCTTCGACATGCGCTTCACCGCCTCGCGCGCGCAGAGAAAGCTGCCGGTGACGTTGACCGCGAACATGCGGTTGATGCGCTCCGCGGTCATCTCGTCGACGCGTGCGCTGCGATCGACGATACCGGCGTTATTCACCAGGACGCTGATCCGCCCGAGCTTATCCACCTCCTGGAACATGCGCAGCACATCCTTTTCCACGGCCACGTCCGCAGCGATCGCAACGCCGCCGATTTCCCGCGCGAGGTTCTCGGCAGCCGTCTTGTTGTGCACATAGTTCAGCGCGACTTTGTAGCCGCTTTGGGCAGCGAGGCGCGCCGTCGCAGCGCCGATGCCGCGGCTGCCGCCGGTGATGAGCATCACGCCCGCCATCAGCGCCCCCGCAGGAAGAGTTTGTCGAGGTCGGCCATGGTGAGCTGGTACCAGGTGGGGCGGCCGTGGTTGCAGCTGCCCGAGCGCTCGGTCTCCTCCATCTCGCGCAGTAAGGCGTTCATCTCGGTGGCGCTCAACACGCGATGCGCGCGCACCGCGGCATGGCAGGCCATGGTGGCGAGCAGCTCGTTCTGCCGACCGGCGAGCATCTGGCTCGCGCCATAGTCGCGGATCTCCTTGAGCACGCTGCGCGCGAGCGCCGCGATGTCGCCGCTCGCCAGCAGGGCGGGGGCGCTGCGCACCGTGAGCTCGTTCGGGCCCGAGACGGCGATCTCGAGGCCGAGCCGATCGAGCGTTTCCTGGTTTTCCTCGGCGGTCGCGGCATCGAGCGCGTCTGCCGAGAACACTGCCGGCACCAGCAGCCGCTGGCGCGCGACTTCGCCGGCATCGATGCCGGTCTTGAGCCGCTCCATGAGTATCCGCTCGTGCGCCGCGTGCATGTCGACCAGCACCAGCCCGGCCGCGTTCTGCGCCAGGATATAGATGCCGTGCAGCTGGCCCAGCGCGAAGCCGAGCGGCGGGCTGTGCTCGGCGGCGGGAAGCGGCGCTGCAGCCGCGCCCATGAACGCCTGGTAGGCCTGCGTCGATTGCGCCAGCGAGAACGCTGCTTGCACACCCCCGCCGTGCGAGACCGTCGCGTAGGCAACCGGCGCATGCGCGGCGCTCGGCGATAGCGCGCGCTCCAGCGCATGGCGCACGAACTGGTGCACGACGCGCGAATCGCGAAAGCGCACTTCGATCTTCGCCGGATGCACGTTCACGTCGACCGTGCGCGGGTCCAGCGCAAGAAACAGCAGGTAGGCCGGCTGACGCTCGCCGTGCAGGAGCTCCGCATAGGCCTCGCGCACGGCGTGCGCGATCACCCGGTCGCGCACATAGCGCCCGTTGACGAACAGATACTGCGCATCGGCGCGCGCCTGCGCCGCCTGCGGCGTGCCGGCAAGGCCGGTGAGCGTCATGCCGCCGGCCACCGCCTCAATCGGTACACAGGCTTCGGCCAGCTCGCGTCCCAGCAACGCCGCGGCTCGCTCGGTGACCGACTGGCTGCGCACATGCCGGCTGGCGCGGCCGTTGTGGCGCAGCGAGAAGCCGACCTGCGGATGCGCAAGCGCGATGCGGCGGAACACCTCGTCGCAGTGACCGAACTCGGTCTGCTCGCTCTTCAGGAATTTGCGCCGCGCCGGCGTATTGAAATAGAGGTCCTCCACCGTCACCGTGGTGCCCGGGGCGCGCGCCGCCGGCTCGACTTCGCCGACATCCGCGCCTTCGGCCCGGATTACACAACCATGCTGCGCCCCGTCGGGGCGGCTGCTGATGGAGAGCCGTGACACCGCGGCGATCGACGCGAGCGCTTCGCCGCGAAAGCCCATGGTCGAGACGCCCTCGAGGTCGGCGAGGCTCGAGATCTTGCTCGTGGCGTGGCGCGCGAGCGCGAGCGGCAGCTCCTCGCGAGCGATGCCGCCGCCGTCGTCTTCGACCTGGATGCGGCGCACGCCGCCTTCGTCGAGAGTTACTGCGATGGCGCGCGCGCCGGCGTCGAGGCCATTCTCGAGCAGCTCCTTCAGCACCGAGGCGGGCCGCTCGACGACTTCTCCGGCCGCGATCTGGCTCACCAGCAGATCGGGAAGCACGCGAATGGAGGGCACGACGCGAGTATATAGAATCGCGCGCATGGATCTCCTCACCCTTTTCTGGGACTGGATCGTGCATCTCGACGTGCACCTCGGCGAGTTCGTCCGGCTGCACGGCGCCTGGGTGTACGCACTGCTCTTTGTCATCGTGTTCTGCGAAACGGGATTGGTCGTGACCCCGTTCCTGCCGGGGGATTCGCTCTTGTTCGTCGCCGGCGCGGTGGCGGCGGTCGGCGACATGAACATCGCCGCGGTGGTGGCGACGCTGATCGGCGCCGCGCTCTGCGGCGACAACGTCAACTACTGGGTCGGCCGCTTCATCGGCCCCCGGGTATTCACCGTCCAGTCACGCTGGCTCAACGCGCGCCACCTGCAGCGCGCGCACGACTTCTACGAGCGCCACGGCGGCAAGACCATCATCCTCGCGCGCTTCGTCCCGATCGTGCGCACCTACGCCCCCTTCGTCGCCGGCATCGGCGCGATGCCCTACCTGCGCTACCTG
>DASWER010000192.1:0-4420 GCA_036394655.1 Burkholderiales bacterium | reverse complement strand
GCTGCTGCCGCTCGCGAGCGCCTTCATGATGGCGCTCTACCAGATGCTGACGAGCAAGCTCGCCGGGCGCGACAACCCGATCACCACGCTGTTCTATCCCGCGCTCATCGGCAGCGTGCTGGTCCCGGTCGCGTTCCCGCACCAGCTCGCGCTGCCCGCCGGGACGCTGCACGCGGCCCTCTTCGTGCTCATCGGTGTGCTCGGCGGCCTCGGCCACTTCTTCCTGATCCGCGCGCACGATTACGCGCCGACCTCGACCTTGAGCCCCTTCATGTACGCGCAGCTCCTGACGGCGCTCGCGCTCGGCTGGCTGGTGTTCGGCCAGCTGCCCGACGGTGTCGCGCTCGCCGGCATGGCGACCATTGCCGTGAGCGGCCTGCTGCTCATCCTCGGTCACCGGCGCCTGCAATAATTACGGTCCTGACCCCGAATTCATGATCGAACGCCTCGCCGAGCTGGTAAATGCAGATCCGGGCATCGTGCGCTGGGGGCGCGAGATGCACGAGACGTTCATGCTGGAGGTCGGCGACACGCAGTACCTCGTCACGGTGCGCGCCGGGCGCATCGAGCGGATGGAGAAAGGCCCGTTCGTGATGCGCTCGTGGCGCTTCGCCATCCGCGCGAGCCGCGAGTGCTGGGAGCAGTTCTGGCGCTCGCCGCCGGCGCCGGGATGGCACGACCTCTTCGCGCTGCTGCGCCGGGGCGAGGTGAAGTTCGAGGGCGATCAGCGGGTGCTGATGGCCTATCTGCTGTACCTGAAGCTGGTCCTGGCGTCACTACGGCAATGATTGAGCCCATCACCGGTCGCTACGCGCACATCGCGCTCGACGGGCGCACGCATCGCATTTACTACGAGGAGGCGGGGCAGGGCATGCCGCTCCTTTGCCTGCACACGGCCGGCTCCGATGGCCGCCAGTGGCGAGCGGTGCTGAACGACGCCGAGATCCTGCGCCACTGGCGCGTCATCGCCTTCGACATGCCGTGGCATGGCAAGTCCTCGCCGCCGGAAGGCTGGCAGCGCGACGACTATCGCCTGACCACCGACAGCTACACCGCGATGATCATGACCATCGCCCGCGAGCTCAAGCTCGAGCGCCCGGCGGTCATGGGCTGCTCGATCGGCGGACGCATCGTGCTCAACCTCGCGCTCGAGCACGCGCGCGAGCTGCGCGCGCTGATCGGCCTTCAGTCCGCGGCGTACGTCGAGCGCTACTACGACGCCTCATGGCTCGATCACGCCGAAGTGCATGGCGGCCGCGCCTGCGGCGGCCTCGCCTATGGCCTGATGTCGCCGCTCAGCCCGGATGAGCACCGCTGGGAGACGGTGTGGCACTACATGCAGGGTGGGCCGGGCGTGTTCTCGGGAGATCTGCACTTCTACCAAGTCGAGGGCGACATCCGCGACCGCATCGGCGCCATCGATACCAGGCTCTGCCCGCTCTACCTGCTCACCGGTGAGTACGACTACTCGGCCTCGCCGCGCGATACGCAGGCTGCGGCGGATCGAATTCCGGGAGCGAAAGTGACCATCATGAAAGGCCTCGGCCACTTCCCGATGAGCGAGAACCCGCAGGCCTTCCTCAGCTATCTGCGGCCGGTGCTGGACGAGATCCGCTCCCGCTAGCCTTTCCCGGTATTGCGCCGGCCCCAGTCGCGCAGGGCGGCTACTACGGGGCCCA
The DNA here is from genome assembly GCA_036394655.1 of Burkholderiales bacterium. Classification (GTDB taxonomy): domain Bacteria; phylum Pseudomonadota; class Gammaproteobacteria; order Burkholderiales; family SG8-39; genus SCGC-AG-212-J23. The sequence continues at coordinate 2,741 of DASWER010000192.1, read as the reverse complement.
GGCTGCGGCCGCGATCGGTGAGGTGGTACTCGTAGCGGGGCGGATGCTCGCTGTAGAGCTTGCCTTCGATCAGTCCCTGTTTTTCGAGCGTCTTGAGCCGCGCCGACAGCGTGTTGGGCGCCGCGCCGCCGAGCGAATCCTGGAGATCCTGAAAGCGCTGCGGGCCTTTGGTCAGCAGGTCGCGCAGGATAAGGATGGTCCAGCGCTCGCCGATCAGGTCGAGCGTGCGCGCTACCGGGCAGGTCTGATCTAGAGACTTCCGCATGGTCGGAAAAATAGCCGCTTGACATTACAGCGGCCTGTAACTATCGTAAAGATAGTCACTATTGTATCAGAATCCACTGCCACTGGAGACCCCAATGAAAAGCTCTACTCGCTGGCTGCTTGCCGCCGCCGCCGCCATCGCCGTGCCGCTTGGCGCGCTTGCTCTCGCCGACGAAGGCGGCCGCCGTCCGGCGGCATCCGACCGGCCGGAGCTCGAATACCTCAAGGTCATCAACCGCGCCGCGCCGCCGAGCGACCCGCAGCTCATCCTGCTCCTGATGGGGCAGTTCACGAATGCCGGCCGGCAGCGCGAGGGCGCGGAGTTCTTCGCCGCCGCAGGCCGGGAATTCGAACCGCAGCTCGATGATGGCCGCAAGGCGCTTTACCTTTCCGTCACCGCGCTGCTGCGGGCGCAGGCTGCGCCGGAGATTTCGCTGCTCAACCGCATCGGCTGGGTGAAGGACAGCGTAGCGATGCTTGACCGCGCCCAGGAGCTGACGCACGGCGAAGTATTCGCGGTGCGCTGGATCTCGGGGACAGTGCGCGCGCAACTTCCTGGTTTCTTCGGGCAGCGCAATCGCGCCGCGCAGGACCTGCAGTGGTGCCTGGAGCATGCCGAGCGTGCACCGAATGCCGGGTGGCTGCCGGAAGTGCGCTATCAAATAGCGGTCCTCAAAGGCGAGCAGACACCCGCGAAGCCGATCACGCTGGTCACGCCATTCAGCGAGGATCCCGTCACCGGGCACACATTCTCCGCGCGGCGCATCGCCGAAGTCGTGCCGGGCAGGGTGTACGCGCTGTCGGGCTTCGAGTTCACCGAGTACTACTTCGTCGTCTCGGACGACGGCCGCGAGCTGATCGGTATCGATGCAGGCACCCGGCCCGATTCGGCGCGCGAGGCGCACGAGGCGCTGCGCGCGGCATTTCCCAAGCTGCCGCCCCTGACGACGGTTCTCGTCACGCACGCACACTGGGACCACATCGGCGGCCATCGCTATTTCGACAGCCTCGAGCCGAAGCCGCGCTTCATCGCGCGCGTCAACTACGCCGACGAGATCGCGAACGACCTCAAGGGGCCGCATGCGCTCCTCAAGGATTTCTTCGGCAGCCGCTTCGACCTCGAGGAGCTGAAGAGCTTCAAGCCGGACGCGACGGTCGAGCGCCGCACCGAGCTCAGACTCGGCGGCACGCGATTCGAGCTCATCCCGATCGAGGGCGGCGAGACGCATGACGGGCTCTTCATCCACCTGCCGCAGCTCGGCGTGCTCTTCGCGGGCGACTTCATCATGCCGTACCTCGGCGCGCCCTTCGTCGAGGAGGGCGATTTCGACGGCCTGCTGCAGGCGATCGACGTGGTGCAGGAGCTAAACCCGCGCTTCATCCTTCATGGGCACGAGCCCCTGACGCAGATCTTCAACTCGCCCGCGATGCTCGCCGACACCAAGGCGCAATTGGTCTGGCTGCGCGAGCAGGTGCGCGCCGGGATTGCCCGCGGCGTCGAGCGTGCGGCCCTGCACCAAGCGAACCTGATCCCGCCCGGGCTGCTCGCGGCCGATCCGGCCACGCATGTCTCCTATCTCGTGCTGCGCGAGAACGTCATCAACCGGCTGTACGACCAGACCGTCGGTTACTGGCAGACCGACCTGCAGGGCATGGACTCGATCACGCGCGCCGATCGGGGTTCCGCGCTCATCGATTACCTCGGCATCTCGGAGCGCGATGTGGTGGCTGCAGCCGAGAAGATGATCCGCGATGGCAAGCACGAGCTTGCGGCCCAGACGATCGATGCAGCGCGCGAGCGCCTGCCCGAGTCGGCGGCGCTGTTACGCGTGCAGCGGCTCGCCTATCTCAAGCTGAAGGAGAAGTACCAGAACGCCAATCCCTTCAAGTTCATCATCTACTCGAGCCGCATTGGTGAGGAGGCCCACGACAAATAATTGACCGTCGGCTAGACTTCGCGCCCAGAGGAGGAGTTCCCCATGATCGGTGCCCGGCGTCTTGCCGCCATAACCCTGTGCGCGTTCGCAGTGGCAGCGCAGGCTCAGCAGAAGGAAATCAAGATCGGCTTCATCTACGACGTCACCGGGCCGTTCGCCGGCGGCGGCTCGGAGGCGGCGCAGATCGGCACCAAGGCCGCCGTCGACATGTTCAACGAGAAGGGCGGCGTGATGGGCTACAAGATCAACGCCACGTTCTCCGATGCCCAGTCGAAGGTCGACGTCGCGATCACCGAGATGACGCGGCTCGTCGACCAGGAAAAAGTCGACCTCGTCGCCGGCGTTTACTCGAGCGCGCAGTGCGTGCCGATGGTGCAGCAGATCGACCAGCGCAAGAAGTTCCTCTGGATCAACGTCTGCATCGCCACCGCGGTGTTCAAGGACAAGAAGCTGAACTACGTCTTCCGCCCGCAGGCGCACTCCGACCAGTTCGGCGCCTGGTCCTGCGATTACATCAACTACTACGCCAAGTCCAAGTTC
>DASWER010000191.1:0-14962 GCA_036394655.1 Burkholderiales bacterium | reverse complement strand
CGCGCCGGCGACTCGACGCGCTTGGCCGTGGCCTTCGGCAGGTTGGCCTGCACGAACTGCTCCATGGTGGTGCCGAGGTTGTAGCCGGCCGTGACCTTCGGGTTGTTGAGGTCCGCCCAGTCGCGCCACTTGCGCGCGTTCTTCTTCTGCACCAGCGGAAAGAAGGCGTTCTTGCCCCAAGGGATGGTGAAGCCGGCTGACTTGGCGCGCGCCACGCTCATCGACGTGCCGGTCATGACGATGTCGTACTTGTCGGCGATCACGCCGTTGATCAGGGTCTTCCAGTCGGTGAGCACGAACTCGACCTTGACGCCGAGCTCCTTGGCGAGCTCGTTCGCGGCGTCGATCTGGTGGCCGCGCAGCTCGTTCGACGCCGGGTCGCGGAAGGTCATGGGATTGAAGTCGGCGGTGGTGCCGACGCGCAGCAGGTTCGTCTCCTGGATGCGCGTCAGGTGAGATTTCTGCTGCTGGGCGAGCGCGCTGCCAGCGAACGATGCGAAAGCGAGCAGCGCGAGCGCCGCGGTGAGCTTCTTCATGAGGGGCCTCTCTTGAAACGGGTTTGCAGTGTTGCGAGCAGTCTAGCGCAGCGTTCATCCAGCGGGTCGGCAGCGCTCGCGATGACGCTGTCGGCGACGGCTGCGCCGAATTCCGCCAGCCGCGTTCCCTCCACGGACCACACCGTGTCCTGGCAGAACGTGCTCACCCGCCCGTCCGGCGCGCGAAAAGGCTCGCGCGGAGCCGTTTCCTGCGGCACAGCCCGGATTGCCAGCCGGATCAGGCGCCGGAGCATGCTCACGCCGCGATCCGAGGTCGCGAGGTTCTCGAGCGCATGCACGGCGATCGGCCGCTGCGACACCTGTACCTCGTAATCGCCGGGCTGGCGCTGGCGCTCGTCGTAAGGCCGCTCGGCGGTCTGGCCCATGAAGTCGATCTTTCCCTTGCCGACGGCGTCCGGGTTGCCCAGGCCGGTCGGGTCGAGCTCGCGGCGATAGAAGCGCCAGCCGATGGTCAGCGTGTGCGTGTCATCCACCGGCACCATCCAGCGCAGCATGGACGAGCGCTGCAATACCTTGTCGCGGTCCGCCGCCTCCCAGATCGCGCCGGTCTGGTTGGCGTTGGGCAGGATGGTTTCGGTCATGCGCGTCCACAGCCGGCCGCCCCACACTCGCGTCTGCACGTTGACCATGCCCAGCGGCGTCTCGCGGTAGTCGAGCGCCTGGTCCGCGCCCGAAGCGTCGCCGAACTGCGCGCCGCTGGTGCGCGTGTGCAGGTAGACGACGTGCACCGGGTCCTGCGTGTTCTCGTAGACCTGCAGCCAGTTGCAGGGCGTCTCGAGCGAGAACGGCACGCTGCGCGTGCCGGGGATCGCCTCGACATCGAACTCGGGCAGCCGCGGCTTGAGTTCCGGCGGGCCGAGATAGGCGAAGACGATGCCGTTCCTTTCCTCGACGGGATACGCGCCATGCACGACCCGCGAGCGCATGCGCTCGCCCGGCTCGGCCGGCGTGTCGAGCAGCGTGCCGTCGACGTCGTAGTGCCAGCCGTGGTAGCAGCACGAGATGCCGCGTTCCATGACGATGGCATATTCGAGGCTCGCGCCGCGGTGCGAGCAGTGCCGGTGCAGCAGCCCCCAGCGCCCGGAGCGGTCGCGAAACAGCACCAGGTCTTCTCCCAGCAGCCGCAGCGCGAGCGGCGTATCGCCCACCTCGGCGGCGAGCGCTGCCGGCTGCCAGCTGCGCCGCAGCCACTCGCCGCACGGCGCACCGGGACCGACGCGCGTCAGCTCGTCGTCGGGCGCCGGGACGTCGCGCTTGTGGTAGCCGATATAGCCGGTCATTGCGCCGGCGCGGCGCAGGCGGTGACCTCGACCTCGACCAGGATGTCGGGGTCGAAGAAGTTGGCCACGCCGATGAACGACAGCGCCGGCTGGCACCCGGTGATCATCTCGGCATGGGCGCGCGCCGCGTCCTCCCAGCGCGTGGTTTCCAGCATGTAGATGCGCGTGGCGACGATGTCGGCGGTGCTCAATCCGGCATCGGCCAGGGCGCGCAGCACGATCGAAAGGCACTGACGCGTCTGCCCGTAGACGTCGCCCTTGCGCACGATGCGCCCCGACTCGTCGGCCGGAGAGGTGAGCGAGGTCTGAAAAAAATCGCCCTGCCGCACGGCGCGGGAATAGTTGAAGCGCTTCTCCCACGGACTGCCGCTCGAGATCTCGCGCCGGCTCATGTCTTCGCCTTGTAGTAGCCGAGCACGTCGCCCTGCGTGGTGACGCCCAGTCCGTTGAGCAGGCGGTTGGAGTAGTTGAAATAGGCGCAGACCTGGTTGATCTCGAGGATCTCGCCGTCGTCGCAGCCGGCAGCGCGCATGGCCTCGATGTCGGATTGCTGCATCTCGCCGACGTGCGCGGTGAGCTTGGCGACGTAGCGCAGCAGCGCGAGCTGCTTGCCGGAGAACGCGTCTTCAGGCCGGCCGGCATCGAGCGCAGCCTTGATCGCGAACGCGCGCTGGTCGTCGTCCAGCAGCCGCCGCACGTTCATAAAGTGGTGCTCCAGGCTGTAGGCGCAGCGGTTGACGATGCTCGTATAGCAGGCCGCGACCTCGAGAAACCAGAACGGCAGCGTGTTCTCCTTGCTATGCAGCACGCTCTTGTAGAGCGCGAGGTGGCCCTGCATGGTCTGCGGGCGCAGGCCGTGAACGCGCATCACATTGTCGACCGAGCCGTGCGGCGTGCGCACACGGTCGAGCATCTCGCGCAGCGCAGGTGAAGCCTCCGCGTCCGGGATCATGCGGATCCAGCTGGTCATTTCTCCTCCAGGAAAGCGCGGTAGTCGGCGACTGCGTCTTCGACCGCGGCGGCGAGCAGCCGGGAGCCGAGCTCGGCGCTGGCGAGCGCAGGATCGGAGCCGACGCGACCGTCGGGGAACGCGCCGCGGTGCGTGGCCGCGTCGTAGTGATTGTCTCCGGCGTGGTCGCGCAGGAACTCGGCGCTCAGCTTGCGCGGCGGCTGCTTCGCCGCCGGCCCCACTGCGCCCGGCAGCAGCGCCTGCGTGATCGCCACCTCGCTCGGCGTCGCGTGCATCCCCTCCCATTCGCCGAAAAGTTCGCGGCGCATGCGATCGACCGTCGGCAGCTCCCACCAGCTGCGGATGCGCAGCCGCAGCGCGCCTTGCGCGCGGCCGAGGCTGTACTCCGCGTACAGGTCCTGGAACGCCGCTTTGGCGGGCGCGAGATTGCCGCCATGCCCGTTCATGAAGTAGATGCGATCGAAGCCGTGGCGCGCGAGCGAATGCACGTAGTCCTGGAGGAGCGCCATCAGGGTGCTCGCGCGCGCGGAGATCGTCCCGGGAAAGCCGAGGTTGAACTGCGCGACGCCGATCTGGATGGTCGGCGCGACCAGCGCGCCGGCGCGCTCGGCGAGGCCTTCGGCGACCGCCGTGGCGCAGATCGCATCGGTGCCGATCAGGCCGTTGGGGCCGTGCTGCTCGGTCGAGCCGAGCGGCACCACGACGCCCTTCGAGCGCGCGAGATAGGCCTCGACTTCCTGCCAGGTGGCGAGCGCGAGCTTCAAGTGTCGGCCGACATTACCGGCTTGACGCTATGGTGTCCATACATTACAAGCGCCGATGGCAGAAGCGGCGCTCGCCGATCCGATCATCCGCATCGAAGCCGTCGACAAGTGGTTCGGCGATTTCCAGGCCCTGCGCGGCATCGAGCTGTCGGTGAAGAGCGGCGAGAAGGTGGTGATCTGCGGGCCTTCGGGCTCGGGCAAGTCGACGCTGATCCGCTGCATCTGCCGGCTCGAGCGCCACCAGCGCGGGCGCATCGTGGTCGATGGCTACGAGCTGAACGACGAGACGCGCAACCTTGCGGCGGTGCGCTCGGAAGTCGGCATGGTGTTCCAGAACTTCAACCTGTTTCCGCACCTCTCGGTGCTCGAGAACCTGACGCTCGCGCCGATGCGCGTGCGCAAGCTGCCGCCGAAGGAAGCCGAGGCGCTGGCGATGGAGCTGCTCGCGCGCGTGCGCATTCCCGAGCAGGCGCACAAGTATCCGGCGCAGCTTTCCGGCGGCCAGCAGCAGCGCGTCGCGATCGCGCGCTCGCTCGCCATGCGCCCGAAGATCATGCTGTTCGACGAGCCGACCTCCGCGCTCGACCCGGAGATGATCAACGAGGTGCTGGAGGTGATGGAGGGCCTCGCGCGCGAAGGCATGACCATGGTGTGCGTGACCCACGAGATGGGATTCGCGCGGCGCGTTGCGGACCAGATGGTGTTCATGGACCGTGGCGAGATCGTCGAGACGAGCCCGCCCGCCGAGTTCTTCGGCCAGCCGAAAACCGAGCGCTGCCGGGTCTTCCTCAGCCAGATCCTGAGCCACTGAATGGGCTACAACTGGGGCTGGTACGTGGTCTCGCCCTGGAGCGAGAAGGGACAGACGAACCTCGCGTTCCTGCTCTCGGGCCTTGGCTGGACGGTCGGGCTCGCGCTGTGCGCGATCGTTGCGTCGGTCGTGCTCGGCCTGCTCATTGCGCTGCTCGGCCTTGCGCGCGGGCGCGTGGCGCGCAGCGTCAACCGGATCTATGTCGAAAGCCTGCGCGCCGTGCCGATGCTCGTGATGCTGCTGTGGGTGTTCTATGGCCTGCCGGTGGTGCTGGGCATCAAGCTCGACGTGTTCGCCGCCGGGGTCGTCGCGCTGGCGCTGTGCGACAGCGCCTTCGAGGCGGAGATCTTTCGCGCCGGCATCCAGTCGATCGACCGCGGCCAGCATGAAGCGGCGGAGACCCTGGGCCTCGGCTTCGTCGACAAGATGCGCTTCATCATCCTGCCGCAGGCGGTGCGGCGCGTGCTGCCGCCCCTCGGCAACCAGTTCGTGTACATGCTGAAGACCTCGTCGCTGGTCTCGGTGATCGGCCTGGCGGAGCTGACGCGCAAGGCGAACGAGCTGGTGGTCACCGAATACCGGCCGCTCGAGATCTATACCGCCCTGATCGTCGAGTACCTGGTGCTGATCCTCGCCGTTTCGTGGGTGATGCGCGCTTTGGAGCGCAAAATGGCGGCTTCGGACTACAAGCCAGCATGACCTACGCCACCGTCAACCCGATCGAGGCCTCGGCCATTCCGGTCATCGACGTCGCGCCGCTCTTCGGCGGCGAAGGCGGGCTCGCGCGCGTCGCGCAGCAGATGCTCGCGGCGTCCGAGAGCATCGGGTTTTTCTACGTGCGCAATCACGGCGTGCCGCGCAGCCTGATCGACGCCGTGGTGGCCGAGGCGTTCGCCTTCTTCCGCTCGGCGCCGGAGGAGAAGGTCGAGGTGCGCGTCAGCCCCGAGCACCGCGGCTTCATCCCTGTCGGCGAGGCCAAGATGTACCGCGGCGCCAAGGTCGATCTCAAGGAAAGCTTCATCTGGGGCCTCGAGCGCGTTGCCGCCAACCGCTGGCCTGCGTTCCGGCCTGGCGTGCGGCCTGTCTTCGAGCAGTATTTCGACGCCTGCCACGGGGTGGCATGGCGGCTGATGCGCGCCTTCGCGGCTGCGCTGGGCATCCCCGAGGATCACTTTGTGCGCTCGATCGCCAACCCGATCTCGCGCGGCAGCGCGGTGTACTACCCGCCGCAGGCGCCGGAGCTCGGCGCCGACCAGTTTGGCGTCGCGCCGCACACCGATTACGGCTGCCTGACGCTCGTCTATCAGGCCAACGTCGGCGGCCTGGAGGTCCATGGGCGCAACCGCGAGTGGATACTCGCGCACCGCATCGAGGACAGCTTCGTCGTCAACGTCGGCGACCTGCTCGCGCGCTGGACCAACGACCGCTTTCGCTCGACGCCGCATCGCGTCGTCAACCGTTCGGGCGAGGAGCGCCTGTCGCTCGCGGTGTTCGTCGATCCCGACGACGACACTCGCATCGAGCCGGTCTGCCGCACCGGCGAGGCGCCGCGCTATCCGCCGGTGACCTGCGGCGAATACATCCGCGGCCGCTTCGACAAGTCTTTCGCCTACCGGCAGAAATGAGCCGCACTCCGCTGCTCAAGCTGGAGTGGCGCTTCGTGTCCAGCTTTGAGATGGGGCGCATGACCGTGGCGGACTGGCGCACCCTCGATACCCAGCGCGCGGTCTACCGTAGCGAGCTGCAGGCCGAGCAGGTGCTCAGGCTGCTGCGCGTGCAGAAGGACGACCCGTCGTTCGGCTACCCGATCAACAACTACCGCCATTGCCTGCAGTCGGCGACTCTCGCTCACCGCGACGGGCAGGACGAGGAAACGGTGGTCGTGGCCCTGCTGCACGACATCGGCTTCGACGCCTGCCCGGCGCGGCACGGCGCCTTCGCCGCCGCGCTGCTCGGCGGCTATGTCGCGGAGCGCCACGTGTGGCTGCTCGAGCATCACCAGGTGTTTCAGGACCACCATGTCGGTGAACACTACGACACATTGCTCGACCGCAACGCGCGCGAGCGCTGGCATGGACACCCGCATTTCGAGTGGACTGCGGCGTTCGTCGCGCGCTATGACCAGGCGGCGATGGACCCCGACTACGACACGTTGCCGCTCGAGCACTTCGAGCCCATGGTCCGGCGCCTGTTCAGCTCAGAACCGCGATCGCGCTGATCTCGATCAGATAATCCGGTGAGGTGAACTTGCTCACCTCGACCATGGTCGAGGCTGGCGCGGGCGCCTTGAAGTACTCGCGCCGCACCTTGTGGATCTTGTCGAAGTGCTCCATGTTGCGCACGTAGACGTCGACGCGGCAGATGTCGTCTATCGTGCCGCCGGCGGCTTCGACCGCGGCTTTCAGGTTCTCGCACACCTGGCGCGTCTGCGCCTCGATGTCGCCGACGCCGGCGACGGTCCCATCCGCGCGCCGCGAGGTCATGCCGGAGATGAACACCAGCTTGCCCCTGGCCTCGATCTCGATCGCCTGCGAAAAGTGGCCCGAGGGCTGGCGGATCTTGTCGCTGGTGACTGGATTCTTCATGGCAGCCAGATGAGAAAAATAGGGTCCGTCCCTAATTAAGCAGGGCGAGGGCGTCGTCGGCGGTCATCACATCGCCGAACTGCTGGATCACGTTCTCGAGTGTCGCGAGGTGCTCCTCGTCCGAGAGCGCGGCGGTGCAGTCGCACAGCAGCACGACCTTGTAGTCGAGCATCATCGCGTCGCGTGCGGTGGATTCGCAGCAGACGTTGGTCTTGGTGCCGGCGATGAGCAGCGTATCGATGCCGCGCTTCTTCAGGAGCGTGCCGAGGTCGGAAGCGCCAGCGATGAGCGCGCTGTAGCGGTTCTTCGTCACCCGCAGGTCGCCGGGCGCGATGTCGAGGTCGCGCCAGGGCTGCTGCAGCTCGTGACCCGCGGAAAGGGCCGCAGCGGCACGCGCTCGGTTTTCTGGTCTTACAAAAACATCAAAGAAATTCCAGTCACCCGAATTCTGGTGCAGCACCCAGATCACCGGCACGCCGCGCCGGCGCAGCGCGGTCACGAGGCGATTGATGCCGGGCACGATGTCGCGCGCGCCGGGCACTTCGATCGGCGCGCCGGGAGCGACGAACGCGTTCTGCATGTCGATTACGAGCAGCGCGGTGCGCTTCGGATCCAGGCGATCGAAGAGATGCAGCCGCCCGCGCCGCGCGAGCACGCGCTCGATGATCTCCCTGCGGATCGCGACTTCGTGCATCAGAACTTCTCGAGCCAGGGCCTGAGATCCACCTCGAAGCTCCAGGCCGAGCGGTGCTGCCGATACACCGCCATATACGTTTCAGCGATCGCGTCCGGGTCGAGCATGCCGTCGTCGCCGCGCGCATGGGCGCGAGGATCGCCATCGGGACGCCGGATGCCGCCGTCGATAACGAAATGCGCGACATGGATGTTCTTCGGCCCGAACTCGCGCGCCAGGCTCTGCGCCATGCCGCGCAGCGCGAACTTGCCCATCGCGAAGGGCGCCGACTCGGCATAGCCCTTGACGCTCGCCGAGGCGCCGGTGAAGAACAGGCTGCCCTGACCGCGCGCGAGCATGCGCTTCACCGCGGCCTGCGCGACGAGGAACCCGCCATACGCGGTGACCATCAGGGTCTTGTGCACTTCCAAGGGGTCGAGGCTAAGGAAGGGCCCGCGCACGCGATAGCTCGGGTTGTAGACCACGAGCTCCGGCGGATCGATGGCATCGAACAGCGCTTCGACCTGCAGGATATCGGCGGCGTCGCAGGCAAAGGCACGCGCATGGGTTTCCGTCACCAGCGGGTCGAGCTTGCCGACATGGCGCGCGGCGAGCGCGACGCGCATTCCGGCGGCGGCGCATTTGCGCGCGAGCGAGGCCGAGAGGCCACTGCCGGCGCCGATGATCAGGGCGAGCGGGTTAGCATTGCTCATGGACAGGTTTACCTATGTTGCCATGCCGGCGCGCGTCGTGTTCGGCGCCGGCGCGGTTTCGCAGCTCGCCGCCGAGGTGGAGCGGCTCGGCGCGACGCGCGTGCTCCTCATCTCCACGCCCGGCAGGGCCGACATGGTGCGCTCGGTGGCGCGCGATTTGAAGATCGCCGGCATCTTCGATCAGGCGGTGATGCACACGCCGATCAAGGCGGTCGAGGCTGCGCGCGAGATGGCAAAGTCGCTCGGCGCCGATTGCTGCATCACCATCGGCGGCGGCTCGACCATCGGGTTCGGCAAGGCCATCGCGCTCACCTCCGCCCTGCCGATCGTCGCGGTGCCGACCACCTACTCGGGCTCCGAGATGACGACCATCTGGGGCATCTCCGAAGGCGGCGCGAAGAAGACCGGGCGCGATCCGAAGGTGATGCCGAGGGCGGTGATCTACGATCCGCAGCTCACGCTCGACCTGCCGGCCGGCGTCTCGGCGGCGAGCGGCATGAACGCCATGGCGCACTGCGCGGAAGCGCTTTACTCGCATGAGGGCAATCCGATCGTTTCACTCATGGCGGAAGAAGGCATCCGTGCGCTCGCGGCGTCGCTGCCGCTCATCGTGCAGGCGCCGCGCGACCTCGAGGCGCGCGGCTCTGCGCTCTATGGCGCGTGGCTCGCGGGCCTGACGATCAGCACCACCGGCAACGGCCTGCACCACAAGCTCTGCCATGTGCTCGGCGGCTTCGGCCTGCCGCACGCCGAGACGCACGCCGTAATCCTGCCGCACGCGCTGCGCTACAACAGCGTCGCGGGCGAGGCGCTGCGCCGCATCGCGCGGGCAATGGGAGTGCAGGACGCGCCGAGCGGCATCTGGCAGCTCGAGCAGCAGCTCGGCCTGCCGATGAAGCTCGCCGATATCGGCATGAAGAAGGACGACCTCGAGCGCGCCGCGCGCATCGCGGCCCAGGCGCCGTATCCCAATCCCCGCAAGGTCGAGTACCAGCCGGTGCTCGAACTCCTGCACAATGCCTACGAAGGGGTGCGTCCATGATTGCGGTCATCTTCGAATTCACGCCTATCGAGGGCCGCTTTGCCGATTACAAGGCGCTGGCCGAGGGGCTGGCCGACGATGTGAGCCAGGCCGAAGGCTTCATCTCCATCGAGCGCTTCGAGAGCATCAGCAACAAGGGCAAATTCGTGTCGCTGTCCTTCTGGCGCGACGAACAGTCGGTGAAGAAATGGCGCAACCTGCAGAAGCATCGCGAGGCGCAGAAGAAAGGCCGCGGCGGCATCTTCGAGTCCTATCGCCTGCGCATCGCCGAGGTGCTGCGCGACTACACCATGGACGAGCGCGCGCAGGCGCCCGACGACAGTGTGAAGGTGCACGGATAGACCACAGCTTCCTTTTCCGTCCGGGAAGCTGGCGCGCGGAGGGCGAGTACCGCGACGCGAGCGGCCAGGCCGCGCCGGTCTCGGGCGAGACCAGCATCCGCCACGAGGAAGGCAAATGGCGCTTCGAAGGCGTGCTGCGCGTGCGCGGCAACCGCCCGGCGCTGCAGCACAACCGCTACGAGATCGAGCCGATGACGCCGGGGGCGCGCTCGACGCACTGGACTTCGAGCAATCCGGTGCTCGGCACGCTGCGCGGACGCTTCGTGCTCGCGGGCGACGCCATCCTCTCGTTCTACGCCAGCCCGACCGGGCGCTACCGCGGCTACGAGTGCCTGCAGCAGCGCGATGAAAAACGCTACAGCGTGCGCGGTGCGATGATGGAGGAGGACAAGGTCATCTCGACCTGGGCGCTCGAGCTCACTTTGACTTAGCGGCGCGCATCCGCTCGGCGTACTCCGGCGTCAGCGGCACGAGCAGCGCGTCGCTGTTGGCGTTGAGCGCCCCGAGCACGCGAGTGCCGACTGTCGGCCGCTCGAGCTTGCACGCCGCCCAGAGATTGCTCGGCACCTGCAAGCTAGCAGTGGCGGCAGCCTCCGGCCCCTTGAACGTCTCGACCACGCGCAGCGAGATGACGTCGACGCGATTCTGCTGCTCGATAGTCGTCACGTCGGCGGCAAACAGGACGTTCGCCCACTGGTACCAATCCTGCGGTTTCGCGTCGCGCGCGAAGAGGCAGGCGTGCGCCGCACCATTGAGGAAAAGGCAGGCTGCGAGGGCGATCAGGTAGCGCACCGGGGAGAAGCATAGAATGGGCGGCCTCAATAAGAAAGCTAAGGAGAACCCATGACCCGTATTCTGATCGCCTTGATGCTCGCCCTTGCGCTCGCAAGCTGCGCGTCCCAGCGCAAAGAGCCGGCCCAGCCCGCCGCAGCGACGCCCGCGCCGAATCAGGCGCAGGCAGGCACGACCTTCGGCAATTTCATGACCAGCTATGGCCCCGCCGGTGCTCCGGTGCCGCCGCTGGAGTCCGGACGCAAGGTGAACGAGCAGGACTGCACCCAGGGCATCGACTTCAACGCCGGCAATCTGCGCTGCCGCTAGCCGCCGCGGCGGCAGCCTGGATGAAGTCCTTCGGCGCGCCGGCGATCAGCAGGCGGCGCACAGCATCGTGATGAACGTGTCGACTTCGCCGACGCTTCTAATAGCCTTTGCCAGCGCCACTTGGAAGGTTGTTGCACTTGTAGTACGCGACCTGCGCGTCGCTGAAGGCGTTCACGTTTACAGCGCCGATGCCGATCTGCGCCGGCGCCATGATGTAGGCATAGTTCGCGCCCCTGCCAGGCGCAGTGTCGACGGCGAGGGCGGTGACGCGCTCCGTGGCGGCGACCTTGTCCATGTTGCCCTTCAGTCCCCAGTCCTGTTTCTCCTGCGCGAGCTTCTGGCAGCCGTATTCCGCTTTCGGCTCGGCCTGACCTGCCATGACGCGCTGGCCGGATTTCGCGGTGTAGTCCTTGACGGTGAGGCCGCCCATGGTCTGGCAGGCGGCAAGCGCAAGCGTTGAAACGACGACGAAGACAAGGTTGTTGATCATTGCATCCCCTGGCGTATTTGGTCCCAGCACCTTACGCAGATAGGGCGAGGCAATCACGGCATTTCCTCACGCCTTGCTCGATTCGGCCGGGAGGGCTAGCTGAAGGCCGGAATGCCGGTGATGGCGCGCCCGAGGATCAGGGCGTGGATGTCGTGCGTGCCTTCGTAGGTGTTGACCACCTCGAGGTTGACCACGTGCCTGATTACACCGAATTCGTCCGAGATGCCGTTGCCGCCGAGCATGTCGCGCGCCACGCGTGCGATGTCGAGCGCCTTGCCGCAGGAGTTCCGCTTCATGATCGAAGTGATCTCGACCGAGGCGCTGCCCTCGTCCTTCATCCGGCCGAGGCGCAGGCAGCCCTGCAGGCCGAGCGTGATCTCGGTCTGCATGTCGGCGAGCTTTTTCTGCACCAGCTGGTTGGCCGCCAGCGGGCGGTCGAACTGCTTGCGGTCCAGCACGTATTTTCTGGCTTTGAAAAAACAATCTTCTGCGGCACCGAGCGCGCCCCAGGCGATGCCGTAGCGCGCCGAGTCGAGGCAGGTGAACGGGCCTTTTAGCCCGCGCACTTCGGGGAAGGCGTTCTCTTCGGGGCAGAACACGTTGTCCATCACCACCTCGCCGGTGATCGAGGTGCGCAGCCCCACCTTGCCGTGGATCTTGGGTGCCGACAGGCCCTTGCTATTTTTCTCCAGGACAAAACCCCGGATGGCGCCTTGGTCATCCTTGGCCCAGACCACGAACACATCGGCGATCGGCGAATTCGAGATCCACATCTTGGCTCCGGTGAGGCTGTAGCCGCCGGAGACTTTCTTCGCGCGCGTCTGCATCGAACCCGGATCGGAGCCGTGGTTGGGCTCGGTGAGGCCGAAGCAGCCGATCCATTCGCCGGTGGCGAGCTTCGGCAGGTATTTCTTGCGCTGCGCTTCGGTGCCGAACTCGTAGATCGGCAGCATGACGAGCGAGGACTGCACGCTCATCATCGAGCGATAGCCGGAGTCGACGCGCTCGACCTCGCGCGCGATCAGGCCGTAGGAAACATAGTTGAGGCCGGGGCCGCCGTATTCCGGCGGGATCGTCGGCCCGAGCATGCCGAGGCTTCCCATCTCGCGAAAGATGTTGGGGTCGGTGGTCTCGTTGCGGAAGCTATCCAGCACCCGCGGCGCGAGCCTGCCCTGCGCGTAGTCGTGCGCGGCCTCGCGCACCATGCGCTCTTCCTGCGTCAGCTGCTGGTCGAGGAGGAGCGGATCGTCCCAGGCGAACTGGGCTTTCGGTTTCTTGATCGGGGCATTCATTGCGTCCGCTCCAGGATTACGGCGAGCCCTTGCCCGACGCCGATGCAGAGCGACACCGCGGCGTAACGCGCACCCGATTGCTCCATCTCGCGCGCCACGGTGAGCGCGAGGCGCGCACCGGAGGCGCCGAGCGGATGACCGATGGCGATGGCGCCGCCGTTCGGGTTGACACGCGGGTCCTTGAAGTCGACCTTCATCAGCTTGAGGCAGCCGAGCACCTGGCTGGCGAAGGCTTCGTTGATCTCGATGATGTCCATATCCTTCAATTGCAGGCCCGCTCGCTCTAGCGCGCGAGGGATTGCGTACGCGGGTCCGACGCCCATGATGCGCGGCTCGACGCCGGCGCTGGCCGCGGCCCGAATCCTTGCCAGGGGTTTGCGCCCAGTGCGCGAACCCCACGCCTTACTGCCGATCAGGAGAGCTGCCGCGCCATCGTTGACGCCGGACGCGTTGCCCGCGGTGACCACGCCGCCCTCGAACAGCGGCTTCAACTTGGCGAGCGCTTCCATCGAGGCGTCGCGGCGCGGGTGCTCGTCGGCTTCCATCTTTTCCACCGGCGCGTCTTTCTTGCGGGAAGGAAGCGCGATGCCCATGATCTCGCCCTTGTAGAAGCCTTCCTTCTCGGCGGTGGCGTACTTCTGCTGCGAGGCGAGCGCGAATTCGTCCGATTGCTCGCGCGTGATGCCGAAATCCTTCGCGACGTTGTCGCCGGTCTCGGGCATCGAATGGTTGCCGTACTGCTTGATGAATCTGGAGTTGGGAAAGCGCACGCCGATGGTGGTGTCGTACATCTTGGCGTCGCGGCTATACGCTACGTCGGGTTTGCTGATCACGTACGGCGCACGGCTCATGCTCTCGACGCCGCCGGCGATGTAGAGATCGCCCTCGCCGCAGGTGATGGCGCGCGAAGCGTCGACCACCGCCTGCAGTCCGCTCGCGCAAAGCCGGTTGACGGTGCAGCCCGGCGTGGTCGGCGGCAGGCCGCCGAGCAGCGCGGCGAAACGCGCGACGTTGCGGTTGTCCTCGCCCGCCTGGTTGACGCAGCCGAGCACCACGTCGCTGATCTCGGAGGCGTCGATCTTGTTGCGCGCGACGACTTCCCTGATCACCTCGCCGGCCAGGTCGTCGGGGCGCAGCGGCGCGAGCTTGCCGGCATGGCGGCCGATGGGAGTGCGCAGTCCGTCGTAGAGGTAGGCGTCCAGCATTTCAGTTCTCCGGTGTCAAAAGGGATGCGCCCAGCTGCGCGCGGCGGCGCAGCCACGGGCTGGGACGATAGCGCGGCTCCTGGTAGAGCTCGTGCATGTTCTGCAACACGGTAAGGATTTTCTTGGCACCCACGGCGTCGCCCATGGCGAGCGGGCCTTTCGGGTAGCCGAGGCCGAGCATCACCGCGCGATCGAGATCCTCGGGCGTGGCGATGCGCATCTGCACGATGTCGCAGCCGACGTTCACGATGTGCGCGACGACGCGTTGCGCGACGAAGCCGGGCGAATCGTTGATCACCGAGACCGGCACGCCGTCCGAGGCGAGCAGGGCGTGGGCGGCGTCCCTGGCAGTTCTGGTTGTCAAAGGATTGACCATCAGCGTGCGCCGCTTGCCGAAGCCGAACAGCGGATCCACGGCCACGGTGCGCGCCGGATCGAGCTCGTGCTCGAGCGCCGCCGCGCTCGCATCGAGTCCGAGCGGCGCGACGAAGCACACTTCCGCGCTCGTTTTGTCGACGAAGCGGGCACCGCCAAGCAGTTCCTTGAGCTCGGGCACCGCCCACACATTGGCGGCCTTCTTCGTCGGCGCCGGCGGCTCGGGCGGCACATTCATGTCGGGCGTGTACTCGTACCAGCCGCGCTTGGTCTTGCGGCCGTGCAATCCGGCAGCGACGCGCGGCTCGGCGAGGAACGAGGGCCGGTACTTCGGCTCCTCGAAATACTGCTGGTACATCGACTTCATCACCGCATGCGCGACGTCCAGGCCAACGAGATCCATGAGACCAAAGGGTCCGAGCCGGAAACCCGCTGCCTCGACCAGGATGCGATCGATGGTCGCGAACTCGGCGACGCCTTCCGAGAGTACGCGCAGCGCTTCGGGCACATACGCGCGTCCGGCGTGGTTCACGACAAAGCCCGGCGTGTCCTTGCAGCGCACCGGCGTGTGGCCGAAACGCTTGGCGAGCGCGGTCAGCGCCTCGGTGACCCAGGGTTCGGTGAGCACGCCGTCGACCACTTCGACGATCTTCATCACCGGCACCGGGTTGAAGAAGTGATAGCCGGCGACGCGCCCCGGTTTCTTGCAGGCGGCAGCCATTGCAGTGACGGAAAGCGACGAGGTGTTGCTCGCGAGGATGCA
>DASWER010000190.1:0-1639 GCA_036394655.1 Burkholderiales bacterium | reverse complement strand
AGCGAGCACGTCGGCAACTACTACCGCACCACCAAGGTCTGAGGAGCGTCCCATGCTGTTGACTCGCAAAGCGACCGGCCAGGCTGCGTCGCAAGGTCGCCTTTCGCGCGGCGTCTCCGGCGTTCCCGCGAAAACCATGGATCGCCGCACGTTCCTGAAGCGCTCGGGGGTCGGCGTGGGCGCCGGCGCCGTCGCGTCGCAGTTGCCGTTCAGCATCCTGACTCCCGCCGAGGCGAAAGAAGAGCAAGGCAAGGTCGAGGTCAAGCGCACGGTGTGCACGCATTGCTCGGTCGGCTGCTCGGTCGATGCGGTGGTGCAGAACGGCGTGTGGGTGCGGCAGGAACCGGTGTTCGACTCGCCGCTCAACCTCGGCGCGCACTGCGCCAAGGGCGCTTCGGTGCGCGAGCACGGCATGACGCACGAATCGCATCGCCTCAAGTACCCGATGAAGCTCGTCGGCGGCAAATGGCAGCGCTTGAGCTGGGACCAGGCCTACGACGAGATCACCAAGAAGCTGCTCGACATCCGCAAGGAAAGCGGGCCCGACGCGCTGTTCGTGGTGGGCTCCTCCAAGCACAGCAACGAGCAGGCGATGCTGATGCGCAAGTGGGTGTCGCTCTGGGGCACCAACAACACCGATCACCAGGCGCGCATCTGCCACAGCACCACGGTCGCCGGCGTCGCCCAGACCTGGGGCTACGGCGCGATGACCAACTCGTACAACGACGAGCAGAACTCGAAGTCGATGCTGTTCCTCGGCTCGAACGCGGCGGAAGCGCATCCGGTATCGATGCTGCACACGCTGCACGCCAAGGAGAACGGCTGCAAGGTGATCGTGGCCGATCCGCGCTTCACGCGCACCGCGGCCAAGGCCGACATCTATGTGCGCACGCGTTCGGGCGCCGACATCCCGTTCCTCTTCGGCGTGCTCTACCACGTGTTCAAGAACGGCTGGGAAGACAAGGAGTACATCAAGGCCCGCGTCTACGGCATGGACGAGGTGAAGAAGGAAGTGATGGCGAAGTGGACGCCGGACAAGGTCACCGAGGCTTGCGGCGTGTCCGAGGCCGAGGTCTACAACGTCGCGAAGACGCTGGCCGAGAACCGCCCCGGCTTCATCATCTGGGCGATGGGGCAGACGCAGCACACCAACGCCAACGCCGTGGTGCGCGCCTCGAACATCCTGATGCTCGCGCTCGGCAACGTCGGGCGCTCGGGCGGTGGCTGCAACATCTACCGCGGCCACGACAACGTGCAGGGCGCGACCGACGTCGGCCCGAACCCCGACACGCTGCCGGGCTACTACCCGGTCGCGGTGCCCGGCTCGTGGACCCACTGGGCGGGTGTCTGGAACATCGACCTCGACTGGCTCAAGAAGCGCTACGCCTCCGAGGCCATGATGGCCAAGCCCGGCATGACGGTGTCGCGCTGGATCGACGGCGTGCTCGAGAAGAACGACGCCATCGACCAGGACCCGAACCTGCGCGCCATCTTCTACTGGGGCCATGCGCCGAACTCGCAGACGCGGGGCACCGAGATGCTCGAGGCGATGAAGAAGCTCGACCTGATGGTGGTGATCGACCCTTATCCGTCGGCGAGCGCGGCGATGTTCGCCAAGGTGCGCAAGGACGGCGCCTAC
>DASWER010000189.1:0-2380 GCA_036394655.1 Burkholderiales bacterium | reverse complement strand
GCCGGGATGGTCTATGCCTTCGTCGACAACACGGTGAATCCGCCGATCTTCGGCATCGACAACGCCTTCCTGCTGCTCTTCATGGTGATCGTCGGCGGCGCCGGGCGGCATTTGGGCGCGGTGATCGGCGCGGTGCTGCTGTTCCTGCTGCCGTTCTGGCTGTCGCCGCTCGTCGGGCATCACCATGCGCTGGTGTTCGGCGTGCTCATAGTGGCGGCGATCCTGCTGCAGCCGAGCGGCCTGGCGGGCATTTACGAAACGCTGGTGAAGCGAAGATGAGCGCGCCGATCCTGCAGGTCGAGAAGCTGACCAAGCGCTTCGGTGGGCTCACCGCGGTGCACGACCTCGACTTCGATGTGCGCGAGGGCGAGATCCTCGGCATGATCGGCCCGAACGGCGCCGGCAAGACCACGACGTTCAACGTCATCGCCGGCACTTTCCCGGCCACCAGCGGTGACGTGCGCTTCGCCGGTCAATCGATCCTCGGCCTCGCACCGCACCGCATCGCCGAGCGCGGCGTGATGCGCACCTTCCAGCACAACCGGCCGTTCGCCGGCATGCCGGTGATCGACAACGTGCTGGTCGGCGCGCACACCCATTTCGGCACCGGGTTGTGGTCCGTCGTGCTTGGCACGGGACGCAGAGAGGAAGCGGACAAGCGCAGGCGCGCCGAAGAGCTGGTGCAATTCGTCGGCCTGGGCGAGCTGCGCGATGCCGATGTCACCACGCTGTCGTTCGGCCAGGGCCGGTTGCTGGAGATCGCGCGCGCCCTTGCCGGGGAACCCCGCCTCATCCTGTTCGATGAGCCAGCGGCGGGCCTGACGCCGGCCGAGTGCACGCGGCTCGCGGAGATCATCCGCGGCATAGCGGCGCGTGGCATCGCTGTGCTGCTGATCGAGCACGACATGCATTTCCTGCTGCCGCTCGCGCAGCGCGTGGTGGTGCTCAACTTCGGCGCCAAGATCGCCGACGGGTTGCCCGACGAGGTGCGCGCGCATCGGGCGGTGATGGATGCTTATCTCGGCGACCATGCTGCGGCTCACTGACCTCAAGGCGAGCTACGGCGCGGCGCCGGTGCTGCAGGGCGTGAACCTGCACGTCGACAAGGGCGAGACCGTGGCGCTGCTCGGGCCGAACGGCGCCGGCAAGTCGACGCTGCTCGCCGCGATCACCGGTACCATCGCGCGCCGCAGCGGGCAGATCCTGCTGGACGGAAAAAACCTGGCGGAAGAGAAAAGCCACGCCATCGTCGCGCAAGGCGTAGCGCTGGTGCCCGAAGGCCGGCTGATGTTCGCGCCCTTCAGCGTCGAAGATAACCTGCGCCTGGGCGCGATCCGTCTCAAGGGCGACCTTGGCGAGCGCTTCCAGTCCGTCTATGCGCTCTTCCCACGGCTGGCCGAGCGGCACCGACAAGCTGCGGGGACGCTCTCGGGGGGCGAGCAGCAAATGCTCGCTATCGGCAGGGCGCTGATGAGCGCGCCGCGCTTGCTGCTCCTGGACGAGCCGTTTCTCGGCCTGGCGCCGATGGTGGTCGGTGAGATCCGCCAGGCACTGGAGAAGCTGCGCGCGAGCGGGCTGACGCTGCTGATGGTCGAGCAGAAGCTCGACATCGCGCTCGCTTTCGCGAGCCGCGCCTACGTGATGATCAAGGGGCGAGTAGCGCTGGAGGAGACCACCGAGCGGCTCGCACGCCGCGCGGATCTCGGCGATCTTTACTTCGCGCTGGCTACTTCTTGACCTGCATGCGCTCGATCCAGGGCTTGAAGCCGACCAGCAGATCGGCGAGAAATTTCTTCGTCGCCTCGTCGGTGAGCTTGCCCTGCGCATCGAACTTGGTTTGCGCGGCGCCGATGAATACCTCGGGGCGCGGCAGGACGTGCGCCCAGAGCTGGCCGAGGATGCGCCGCAGGTCGTACTGATTGCGCGGCCCGCCGAGCGGACCTTGGGTCGCGGAAAAGATGGCGATCGGCTTCTCCTGGAAGACCTGGTTAGGCGCGCGCGAACCCCAGTCGATGGCGTTCTTGAGCGCGGCGCTAAGCGAAAAGTTGTACTCCGGACTCGCGATCAGCAGGCCGTCGGCTGCCGCGACCTCGGCGCGAAAGCGCTTCGCCGACTCCGGCAGGCCGGCATCGAACACGTCCTGGTTGAACAGCGGAATGTCGTCAAGGCGTGCGTACGACGTCATCTTCATGCCGGCGGGCATCAGGTCGGCGCAGATTTTCAGCGCCGCGGTATTGAACGATCCTTTGCGCAGGCTGCCACTGATGCCCAGTATCTTGAGTTCGGCCACTCGCTGTCTCCCGATTTTGGAAAGCGGCGAGTTTACCCCGGCTAGTGCTCGTGCCGGTGGTGCAGGTCCGGATAGTGCGGATGCCGGTGG
>DASWER010000188.1:0-2178 GCA_036394655.1 Burkholderiales bacterium | reverse complement strand
CGGGCTCATTTCCGCCGCCCCCAGGAGCGTCGAGGCGAACGGACGCAGCTCGCGCTCGACGCCGAGCTTCTTGATGCTGGCGAGCACCTTGTCGACGCCGATGTCGGTGCCGAGGCGCGCCGTTGCCGCGTTGTACGACTGGGCGAGCGCCACGCGCAGCGGCACCATGCCGTGGAATTTCTTGTCGTAGTTCTGCGGCTCCCAATCGGGCGCGCCGCGGCTTTTCCAGGTGAACGGCCCATCATCGATCGGCGTGACCAGCGTATAGCGCGAAGGCTCGGCGAGAGCGGTGAGATAGATCGCCGGCTTTAAGAGCGAGCCGACTGGCCGCGCCGCATCCACGGCGCGGTTGTAGCCGCGGTAGCGCGCGTTGCGCCCGCCGACCAGCGCCTGCACCTCGCCGCTCTGCGGATCGGTGACCACCACCGCGCCCTCGAGGCCGGGCGGCCCGAACCGGCGCTCCTTGTCGAACTGCGCGAGGCGCCGCGCGAGCGTGCCCTCCGCCGCGCCCTGCACGCGCGGGTCGAGCGAGCTAAAGATGCGCAGCCCCTCCGAGCGCAGATCCTTGTCGGCGTAGTCGCGCCGCAACTGCCGGTGCACCAGCTGGATGAAGGCCGGGTAGGGCGAGGTGCCCATCAGCGACCTGGACGTCACGCCGAGCGGCGCGGCGCGCGCCACGAAGTATTGCTCCGGGGTTAGCGAGCCCTGGTCGCGCGTCTCGCGCAGCACCAGGTTGCGCCGCTCGAGCGCGCGATCGGCGTGCCGGCGCGGGTCGTAGTAGGCCGGTCCCTTGACCATGCCGACGAGCAGCGCCGACTCGGCCGGCGCCAGATCCTTGGCGTCCTTGCCGAAATAGAACTGCGCCGCGAGCCCGACGCCGTGGATCGCGCGGTCGCGGTCCTGTCCTAGGTAGATCTCGTTCAGGTAGGTCTCGAGGATCTCGGCCTTGCTGTAATGCATCTCGAGCAGCACCGCCATCACCAGCTCGGTGAACTTGCGCCGCAGCGTGCGCTCGGGCGTAAGGAAGAAGTTCTTGACGAGCTGCTGCGTGATCGTGCTGCCGCCCTGGGCGCGGCCGGTGCCGGCGAGGCTCCATGCGGCGCGCGCCATGGCGCGCACATCGAAGCCGCCGTGCGAGAAGAACTTGCGGTCCTCGATCGCGACCAGCTCGGCCACCAGGTCCTTCGGCACGTCGGCGAGCCGCACCAGCACGCGGTCCTCGTTGCCGGCGGGATAGATGCCGCCGATCGGCAGCGGCTCGAGGCGCGCGAGCGGCAGGTCCTTGCCCTGGTCGTCGCGCAGCGCGCTGACCTTCCCCGCATCAAAGGCCACGCGGACGCGGCGGGCAGGTTGGGCGCCGTCCCAGAACACGAACGGCCGCACCGCGATGTCGAGCTCGGCGCCCTGTTTCGCAAACCAGCCGCTGTCTCCGGCGGGTTGCTCCCGATAGCCCAGCTCGCGCAGCTCGTCCTCGACGTCGCCCTGGGCGATGTGCAGCCCGGCGTGCAGCTCGAGCGGCCGCGCGTAGATGCGTGCCGGCAGCGCGAAGCGCCGGCCCTCGAACTCGTCGCGCACCCGCACGTCCAGGTGCAGCGCAAAAGCGATCAGCGCGACGGCGCCCGCGAGCAGCGCGTACGAAAAATATCTTAGGATGCGAGCGCGGCGCGCCATGCACCGATTCTAGCGGCGCCAATACCAACAACATGCTGCTCGAACGCCCACTATTTCCTGTCCCCGCGCCACGACAGATCGCCGCGGACTTTGGCGCGCAGTACGCCGCGACGGCGGTGGTCGCGTTCCTCTTCTCCTGCACCGGCCCGGTGGCGATCATCCTGGCCATCGGCGCGCAGGGCGGGCTCTCCGAGTCGGACATCGCGTCGTGGATCGCCGCCGCGTTCTGCCTGAACAGCGTGATCTCCGTCACGTTCACGCTGCTCTACCGACAGCCGCTGATCTTTCTCTGGAGCATCCCCGGCGCGGTGCTCGTCGGGCCGGCGCTCGGCCACCTCAGCTTTCCGGAGGTGATCGGCGCCTTTCTCGCCACCGGCGTGCTGATGCTGGTCCTCGGGCTCAGCGGCTGGGTGCGCCGCGCGATGGAAGCGGTGCCGATGCCGATCGTGATGGCGATGGTGGCCGGCGTGTTCCTGCGCTTCGGCATCGGCCTGGTGCGCGCCTTCA